>NZ_RSCK01000178.1:0-6088 GCF_003991895.1 Chroococcidiopsis cubana SAG 39.79 | reverse complement strand
TCTAAATCTCAGCATTGACCAAAAAGTGGTCACTTCAACAGGATTGACCGCTTTTTTCTTGATTTAGTCTAAACTCCAGATCTAAACTTGCCAAGTGGAAGATTTCTTGGGTTGCCAAAACATTGCTAGGCTTTAAAGCTTCGTAGGGATAAACATAATTTAGCCGAGTTGCACTGGGTCCTCTGGAGTTATGGGGTAAAATGTTATTCATATAACAAAAGCTCTCGCTCTAGCTAATGGATTTCTATTTAGATACCTTTTTAAACTTGCCCAACGCTACAGTAGAATGCTGTCAAAAGCTTGAAGAGTATGTCTGCCTTCATTTGAAACTACTCAATGGTGGAATAAATTGCCCTTATTGCCAGTGCTACACAGAAGAAATTCATCAAGATAGACCAATATTAGTGAGAGATTTGTCTATTTGTGGTCAAGTAGTTTACTTAAAAATTCCTCGCCGGCAGTTTGAATGTACTAATTGCGGTCGATATACTACAGAACCCCTAGATTTTGTGGAAAACAAACGGCTGCATACTAAAAGATATGAAAAGTATGTCTATCAAAGAGTAGCAACTAGCAGTATTCAAGAAGCTTGTCGGCAAGAGGGGTTGAAGTACGATGAAGTCAAAGCAATGTTTGATGGGGTAAGTAAATAACATCAAAAAAAATTTGGCAACCAGTTAAACGGTTAAGTCTAGATGAGTTAAGTATGCACAAAGGACACAAACACTTCAAGACGGTAGTTGGTGATATTGAACAGGGATATTTGCTTGATGTGCTCAATACTCATAAACAGTCAGAAGTGATAGAAGCCTTGATGCAACAACCATCTCATCTGAGAGAACAAGTAGAGCAAGTGAGTATAGATATGTGGGGTGAATTTCCCAAGGTGATTGAAAAAGTTTTTCCTAATGCTACCCTAGTTTACGATCGGTTTCATGTCATGCAAATGGTGAATAAAGCATTAAATAAGTTGAGAAAGAAGAGCGGTATTACTACCAAAGGTAGTCGCACTCTATTACTAACTAATGCTGAAGATTTGTTACAGAAAGACCAACTGCAACTACAATGTCTAAGAGCGCCTCAGCTTCTAAATCTATGACATCATTAATTCTAATACTTTTTGATGTTAATTAGTCGACTAGTATATCTACCAATTAATAAATATTTGAGCCAACTAGCAAAACTTCTATAGGTAAGTTTATACCAACTTCGATATCAATCTGGTTTTTAATGTCGATATTACTGAGAGAATTTAGACCCATTTCATTTAGGGGCTTTTGTAAATTTAGAGTTTGGGATTCATTACCAAATACGAATACTGATTCAACTTTTGACTGGCTAGCAGCCTCTAATCCGCGTTCTAGCAGTTGGGGTACTGTTAGCAAATATTTAGCCCCAGCATCATTTAATTGATATGCAAGTTCGCTAGCTGTATAAGATGGATTTGCCGTGCTGCTAACTCCACCTAAAAGGGCGATCGCCCCAAAAGCGATTGGCTATTCCGAACAGTTAGGACTATAAATAGAAAAGTCCAACTCGCTCCTGGGGGCTTGTTTTTATTGTCTCAAACCTCTCCTGAGCTTGTGGCGAATACTTGGGCCAAGCTTCAGCGTCCGAATGGAATTATCCAGATCGCCAGTTATATAAACTGTATCCCCCGCAACCGCAACCCCTGTGAGTCCATAAGGTGGTGGTCCACCAGGAAAACCCGCTAAGCCGATTGGTAAGTTCTGCTTCAGGGTGAGACTTTTTCCGGTATTGATATCGATCGCTCTGACGCTCTGCGTACCAGTCTCAGCTACCACGGCAATTCCATCAGCATGATAAGCTACACCTTCTGGCGAGGATAAATCCTTAGCAATGACAGTACGCTGTCCAGTTGTTAAATCGACTTGCGAGAGAGAGTTGCTCAAATACTCTGTCACTAACACTGTGGAATTATTCACCAGAGCTAAACCTGTCGGACAAGATAAACCTTTTGCTACTGTGCGTCGGTTAGTACCTGCTGTATCCACAATCTGAGTCAGTTGACCTAAAGCACAATCAGCTACTACAATACTGCCATTCTTTAGCTCAATCGCATCGTAGGGTACGCCAAAGCCCGTATAGGTATTCAGTACTGCTCCCGTTTCTCGATTCAATCGCTGGACAGCATTACCAAACCAACTACTGATAATTGCATTTCGGTTATTCACCGAAACAGTTAGAGGGTTTTGAATGGGCGTAACAATATTGCGGATTGTCTGCTGTATGCGTCCGGTTTTTCTATCCAAAATTCGATAGGAATTCGTGTCAGCAACATAAAGAGAGTTCCCATAGACAGAAATTCCGCCTGGCGCTGTCAGTCCTCCACTGTCCACAACTTTACGGACACGACCTGTTTGTGTATTGACTTCGTTAATATCGCTGTCTACAAAGTTGCTGGCGTACAACAAATCGGTAGGGCCAAAGGCAAGATTGTCTAATCCTGGTTGTAACCGAGCGATCGCTGTTATTTGACCTGTGGCGAGATCGACTTTCACAACTTGACCCGTTGCTGCATCTAGCGCAAATAGCTCGCCTTTGGAATTAAACTTAACAGCAGTTGGACTCTTCAATCCCGATGCAACTGGCGCGATCGCACCCGTATCGACGTTAATTTTGATAATTTCTCCTGTAAACTGAACCGGACTGTACAGAAGTCCATCACTACCAAAATCAAAAGCATTTAATCCTGGCTGGTTGAGGATCAAACGCGGAGAATTTTGTCCTGTAGGATCGACTTCATATAGTCCAGTATTCTTTAAACTGAGACTTTGACCGATAAAGATGCGATCGCGTTTATCTTGAGCAATCGGATCGACAGCTGGTATACCAGCAGCAGTTGTCGCTACCTTGTTTGTCTGAAGATCGAAAGTCCTCACCTCACTGCTGAGTAAAGCCGTATAAAAAATTTGACCGTTTGGCGTAAAAATGAAATCGTCAGCTTGACCGTCAGGGGACTTGAGAAAAATCTCGTACTTGCCTGTTGCGACATCAACTTTATATAAAGTTTGCTCGGCTACGCTGCCTACATATAGCTGTCCTTTAGCGTCAAACCTCAAACCATTCAAACCCTTGAAGGGCGATGGCTGTACTAAAATTTCTGGAACTGCCTGAGCTAACCCTGTTTGGAGTAGAAAAAAATGACTAATTAACAGCAGTCCCCACCGCCAATATTTGTTTTTAACCATTTCGTCATTAGTGTCACTATTGATGATTGAGTGTTGCTTATAAAATTCTCTTTTTATTTTAATGCCTTACGAAGATTAATAGCAGACTTGCGATTGAAGAAGTTAGCTAGTTTGAGCATCAAGCAGAGGTATTCCAGAGGTGTTAATAAAGGATTAAATTGCTATCTTTTCAAGCGAAAGTATCGTATCAACAATTCTACAACATCTCCCACCTCCCTATAATTTATCATTCTCATCTTATCCTTTCCTTTCGAGGACTACTTCATTGAATCGATGATTAACGCCCGACATAAGAAGAGTAGCAAAATACAATGGACGCGCGAGTGTGGCAACAACCTGTTCTATCTACGTTAGGAGTAGCCGCTTAATCCACTTGAATGCTGTAAATATATGACGCTTCCTGCGATGCTCAAATTCTATACTTTTCGTACATCCTCTAATATAACATCACTTGCTTTTTCGCTAATCATATAGATAGGTGTGAGCGGAAAGTACCCAGGAATGCGCGGGAATATGGAAGCGTCCACAACCCGTAGATTCTGAGTGCCGTGAACGCGGAATTTACTGTCAACCACAGCCATTGTGTCTTCTCGAAGACCCATCTTATTGCTACATGAAGCATGGTGCCCCCACGCCTCGTTTGCCACAAAATTGGCAATTTCATTGCGTGAGTTGACTGTCGAACCTGGAACTACTTCGCTCTGGGTAATATCCTCAACGTGTCCGTTCATCCGACGTACAAATTCAACACCTTCGACAAGTGCCGCCATATCGTCGTCTTCGGTCTCATTACCGTCAGCAAAATAACGGAAGTTAATGTCGGGTACATCCCGTGGGTCAGCCGATCGCAGGTTTACGCTTCCCGCACGATTGCCCGTGTATGCTTTAAGAATCAGCCAGGTGAATTGGTTGATTTGGTTGCTCTGCGAGTAACCAGGGTAATAGCCTCGGAACGCCCCAGGTGCACCAGCCCCGATAAAGAGGTCGGGTTCAAGGTATGCCTTGGTGCGTGCCACTTCTGACTTTCGCATATTACCGATAAACAATCCGTTACTCGTGTAAATTCCCCGACCTTGTGTCCACTGCGTTAGGCATGAGTCTGACGGCTGCCCTGGTTTGCAGTCCTGAGAGAGTGTAAAATCCGAATCTAATTGCGCCACTACACTAATTTCGTAGTGGTCTTGTAAGTTCTCGCCGACACCTGGAAGGTCGACGACTGGCGTAATGCCGTGACTGTGCAGCTCATCTGCTGGACCAATTCCGGAAAGTTTTAGAATCTGAGGACTATTGAAGGCACCTGCTGCTAGAATCACTTCACGCGAAGCGAGCATTGTCTTTCTCGATTTAGGTTCGGGTTCATCAGCAATAGCTTGTGGATCGGCGCGGTAGAGATGTGCGCCTTCAAGATACTCAACACCGATCGCCGTCGTACCATCAAATAAGACGCGAGTTACCAAAGTATGCATTTTCACAATCAAATTGTTAGGGATCTCAGCTACAGTCTCTCGGATCAGGTCACGCGAACTCCGCCGCCGACCATTTCGAGTAGAGATGGGGATATTGTAAAGACCTTCGATTCCCCCAACATTAACTGACCATGCGTTCGGATCGAGTTCCTTGCGGAAAAAAGAGTCTAGTACCCCTACGTGACCGCTCTCACGTACTGCTGAGTCTAAAATGCGTTGAATATTGATATCCTCAGCAAACATCATCGGGTCGGCAACTTCTGTTGTCAACCAGCCATCAAAGCCATGACGTGTCAAATTATCGTTTGAATCTTTTGGTCGCTCGACATAGCCGCACTGCTCAAGCCGCTCGAAGTACTTGCGCATATTCTCGGCACGCCAACTAGGATCGCCGGTGAGTTCTGCGATATACTCCCAATCAGCATTGTTCGGATAGACCATAATCATAGCATTATGGATAGTACATCCACCGAGGGCACCCGCTCTCGGATAAAAAATACCACCCTTGTCAAGGACATACTTGCTATCGCGGCGTTGACGTGCTTCGTCAGTATAGTGTCGGACGAAGTAGTCCCATCGTACCCTTGGGTCTTCACTAACAAGTGGGTGGAAAAGTGGTACCGAGGCGAGGTCGTCACCGTCACTACCACCAGCCTCAATCAAGACCACCTTATGCCCTGCTCTTGCAAGATTGACGGCAAGAGGACCACCACCAGCACCCGATCCAACCACTATGTATTCAATCGGTGCTGACGGGCTTACAGGAATAGCTTTGCGAGGATGGGCTAATGTGGTAACTAAACCAGTGGAGAATAGAGCAGCATTTTGAAGAAAGCTGCGACGGTTATAAGGCTTGCAAACCATAAGTTCTTTATGTTGACAGGAATCTGTTTTGTGTATTAATAGCTCTTCGGATGTTAGACCTTTAAGCAAACCTTTCGGTTGTGTTGCAAAAACTTTTAAAAGCACTAAAGATGATGGTGTTTTGACTTGTAGTTATGACTACAAATAGTATTTGAATTTTTTTCAACACAATTATGAATTGTGCAGTGTACTGAAAATTATACATTGATAGGAAGACGACTATATCAGCCGAATCTAAGTTTTTGTTTAAGGTTAAAACACACGATGGCGTATTTTGTAAAGTGAGCTGTATCGCAAATTCTTTTTAAGGATAAACAAATTATGTCATTCGTCTTGTCTTAAGCAACAACTCCAAAGAGTTCTTCAATGAATTTCGCACTTGATACACTATCCCCTTGTTTAATTCCTTTCGCTTGTCGTTTACGAATCATACGCATAGCTTCAATACCCCTCAATGTTTTCTTAGCGAGACTTAAACAAAAACTTAAGGTTAAATGAGCTAAGATAGATACATAGCAATAGTTTTACATCAAAGGTAATTTCATG
>NZ_RSCK01000177.1:0-6110 GCF_003991895.1 Chroococcidiopsis cubana SAG 39.79 | reverse complement strand
ATGCCTTCATTTTTATCTGGGCAGAATACACAACATTACTATTAATCGTACCTCAGTAGACTAGGAATTGCTCTATTAGTATCCAGCAGGTATTTACCACTCACTGGTGTCAACCTGCTCGCACCCTTGTTCAATTGCTTCGCGCATCAACTGAATATCGTCTGTTGGTATTGTATCTGCAAAACGCAGTAATTGTTGACCTGGAACACCTTGAATTTTTGAGCCTACCAAAGCACGCGCATATTCAAGTACTTGCTGCTGTAAATTCTCAGGCATATCTTTCAGTTGCTCGACCACGCAATCGAGGATAGATGTATGCATCTTGCTCTCCTATCTAACACCCTAAGCATATTCTAATGAGTTAGGTTTAAAGCGATCGCATTTCTACTTTTACCAAAGGGAGATCGCATTTGAAACCCGCGCTTGTCGGGTTTTGCCTGTTTAGAATTCAATTCGCCCACTTTCTCTTCTCAATCAAACCCCCTCAAAATAGTCTCTATTGGTAAAAAGAGCGATCGCTCGTTATCTTGAAAGGGAATAAACTCATGCTTCAGATAAAATGCCTTTGCTGTCAAATCTATGGCATCAACTCTCACTGCATATATGCCTATTTCCTGAGAGGCTCGCACGGCACGGAATAAGGCATTTACTAAAAGTTCTCTACCCAAACCTTGTCCTTGCACCGCTCTATCTACAGCTAACTTACCTATCAACACAGCGGGAATCGGATCGGCAGGTATTTGCCGCTTGAACTCATTTGGCACAGATTCATATTCTATGATACTGGAGCCGATCGTGTAGTAGCCATCTACTTTCAGTTCTCCAGACGTAGGAATTGCCACAAAAGTTTTAGCTATTCCCTTCAAATGATTTTGTCGGGCATATTTTTTCAAATATTCGTTTAACACGGGATAACCGCAATCAAAGGAATCTCTTTGATACCTCTTATCTATTGGCAGAAATTCCCATCGCCTCTCGCTATCACTCTCCATATTTTGCTCTATATTGAGCGATCGCAGATTTCAGCTTTCCTTTGAGTTCGGGTGGATTTTCCATCGCTGATATAAACAAATTTCTATCACGATTGGATAAGATTAGCCTTTCATGAGAATCTAGATCTTGTTTAGCAGCTGGCAGAACGTGAAATAAAGTATATGCACTTACAGAAATACCTTTAAGGGCAGCTGCTCGCTCCAATAACTCCTTTTGTTCTTGAGTCAACCTTAAATCCACTCTTTTATCTTTTGTTCTAGCTTTGTCTGACATAGCGATTACTCAGCTCAGCTTCGAGCAAAATTGTAATTTATCTACGGACATTGTACACACAGATCTTATAAGCGATCGCGCATCTTCCTTCCTCAACAGGCGATCGCATTTCTACTTCACCAACAGGCGATCGCATTTCTACTTTTACCAAAGGGCGATCGCTCTCCATAAGGCATTGATGTACGGGCGGGTTCACCCGAAATCTCTACTTCTCAAAAAATATCTTGTCAAACCCGCCCTGAACGATCTCGCTCCCAATGATTGGTAAGGTTAGAGGGATCGAGAACTACGTAAAATTCACGCAATCTACAACCAACTTATATTAAAACAATATGAAGTTTTCACCTTATCCGCGCAAACTATGTGTAGCTACTGAATTTTGAAACTAGGTGACATGATCCGATTTAGACGAGGGTAAGTTACTTGTAACAAGGCAATGAGCCACACACTTCACCCCTAAAGGAAACGGAATCATGAAATCTGAACTAAAAGTTAAATACCTCCAATTCTTACTCGGCAAAAAGAAAGACAATAACGAAGGCTTCACCTTAATTGAATTGTTGGTTGTCGTCATCATTATCGGTGTTCTAGCAGCAATCGCTCTACCCAACTTCCTGAACCAAACTGCTAAAGCTAAGCAAGCAGAAGCTAAGACCACAATTAGCCAAGTTAACAACGCTCAAGCTTTGCATAGAAACACTAACAACAGCTTTGCTGGAGACATGAGTACCCTGGCTTTGGGACTACCAACTCTTACTGCCAACTATACATATAATGTAGTGGGAGTCGGGGACACAGCTGGGATTGAGGCAGTAGCAGCTAACAGTGCTATGAAAGGATATCAAGGTGGCAATGCATTTTTCAAAGATGCTAACAGCAACAGCGTGATCGCAACTGTTGCGTGTGAAGCTAATGTTGCTGGAACTACTGCTCCTACCTATCCAACTCTTGACTCAGCAGCAAGCACATTAGCAACAGCCGCCGCATGTGATGCTAACTTTACACCAATTAAGTAAGTTATTCTCGGCTAATTGCTAATTGTATTGTGCATTGTAAGGGTAACTCAATGAAGAGTTACCCTTGCCTTTAAGAATATTTTCTTGCTCTATATACTATTAATTCAAACAAGCAATCATCTTTCTTAAGATACTATGAAACCTCAGCTAATATTGACCTATCAATACATAAAATTACGTTCGCGAAATCATAGCAATGGATTCACTCTCGTTGAGTTAATGGTCGTTATCATCATCCTCGGAATTCTATCAGCAGTTGGGATGAAGACTATCTTAAATGAAGTTTCCAAAGCCAAACAAGCTGAAGCAAAATCGAGTATTGCTCATATCAACGCCGCTCAATCTACTCATTGGTTAGCTCAAGGTACTTTTGCCAATGCTATGAGTGAACTATCTATTGGCTTACCTAGTTCGACAGCTAACTACACCTACATTATTTCCGGTAACATCTCACTTGGTACGGTAAATGCAACCGCATCCGATACAATGCTTAAAGGTTACGTTGGCGTAGTTGAAAGATATGCCGATGGGAATCAAAAACAAATTATTTCTGGTATTATCTGCGAATCTGCCGCAGCAGGAAACATTACCTCATTACCTACATCTGGTCGTCCTGGCACTAATGCTTGTGGCACTAACGTAGAACTCGGACGATAATTATCTATTTTTCCAAACTTATTTTACATATTTGCAACTTCATATATAGCGAGACTAAAATAGCAATTGTATCTTGCAAGTAAAGCTTTCGCTATCACTCAATAAAATATGGTTGTTGCACTCAATTTACAGGCACAAACTAGCAATCTACTAACACAAGGCAAATATAGTCAACTTGCTAGTTTATACGAACGAGCAATTGAAACGGAATCCGAAGTTATTAGCCATTATTGGCATTTAGGTTTAGCTTATCTACTACAAGAACAAGAAGAAGCTGCCCAAACAGCTTGGTTGTTAGCAATGTCTGAAGCTAGCGACGAAGAAACCGAACAATGGACTGAAGAACTCGTCCAAATTCTGGATACAGAAGCTCAGCGTCAGTTAGAGTTAGAAAATTTGCAACTGAGCTGGCTAATTCGACAGCATATTCGAGAAATCGCTCCAAGCAATATTAACAATATTCTCCATATAATTCAGCTAGGATTGGGTTTAGACAATATTACTTCCCAAGATCTAAACGACTGGCAGGTTAATACATTAATTCAACAAGCTTCACCAGCCGAAATAGATTTCGACATATTACTCGAAACACTAAAAAAATTAGTTGACTATCCGATTCCAGCAAGTTTAACATTTGCAGAAGCTTGCCTTGCCCATTATACAGACCAACCTGCGGCTTTCATTGATACTGTGATGCCAATTGCAGTAAAAATGGCTCATCAATTAGATCGACCAGATTTTGCTACCGATTTAGCTCAGTTGTGTTTGCGATTAAATTCAGAACATCCAGAAGCGCTTAGGCATTTATCTTGTTTTCATTCCAAAGCTGGGTGTCATTCAGAAGCAATAGAAACAGCAAAACATTTTTTTCAGAATTGCCAGAGTCCATACTGGCAGATTCAAGGTAGTTATATATTACTTCGCGCCATACTAAGTGCAGGTTCTTGGCTAGATTTAGAAAACATTGTCCAACGCCACAAAGCTTTAATTCCAAAGCTACTACAAGACTCTGATGATTCCTTAAATATTGATAGTCATATCTTAACTGCTAACTTTTTCTTGCCCTATATTGAAGATAGACCGCAAGAAAACCGTCCTTTGCAGAATCAAATTGCTCAGATTTTTCAAACCAATTTTCAAGCAAAGAGTTCTCCTGTTGTTCAAACAGGGTGGACTAATTCTATTACAACCACTAAAAAACTCAAAATTGGCTACGTTGCCCATACTCTTAAAGGGCATTCAGTTGGTTGGTTGAGTCGTTGGTTGTTTCAATACTACGATCGAGAAGCATTTCAAACCAATCTTTATTTAATCTATCAGCAAGCTGAAGGTTATCAATGGTTTGAAAAGCAAGTAGATTGCGTTCATACATTTGGAGTTGAACCACAAAAGACTGCTACTCAAATCAAAGCAGATGAAATTGATATTCTAGTCGATCTAGATAGCCTGACTTTAGATACAACTTGTCAAGTCATTGCACTTAAACCCGCACCTGTACAAGTAACATGGTTAGGATGGGATGCGTCTGGACTGCCAGCAGTAGATTACTATATTGCCGATCCCTACGTACTACCAGAAAATGCCCAAGATTATTACAGTGAAAAAATTTGGCGCTTACCTCAAACTTATGTAGCAGTAGATGGCTTTGAAGTTGGCGTACCGACTCTACGCCGCGAACATTTAGAAATTCCTTCGGATGCTGTAGTCTACTTAAGTTCTCAAACAGGCTATAAGCGCCATCCAGACACGGTGCGCCTGCAAATACAGATTCTCAGCCAAGTTCCCAATAGCTATTTCTTAGTTAAGGGTAGGGCAGATGAAAATACTATTCGGGAATTCTTCAATAAAATTGCAGAAGATGAAGGAGTTAACCCAGAGCGATTAAGATTTTTATCCAGAGATCCGAGCGAATTTGTCCATCGAGCAAATTTGGGAATTGCAGATATTGTTTTAGATACCTATCCTTATAACGGTGCAACCACAACTTTAGAAACATTGTGGATGGGTATACCTCTAGTTACAAAAGTAGGGCAACAATTTGCTGCCCGCAATAGCTACACTTTTATGATGAATGTGGGAGTAACAGAAGGTATTGCCTGGACGGATGATGAATATGTAGAGTGGGGTGTGAAATTAGGTACAGATCCCGTACTAAGACAACAAGTTGCTTGGAAATTAAGGCAATCAAGACAGACTTCACCGTTGTGGAATGCCAAGCAGTTTACTCAAGAGATGGAAAAGGCTTACAAGCAGATGTGGCAAAGGTATGTTGAGGTTAATTTTGTCTAATCTTATCCATCAGCATTAACAACTACCAAATTATTTGAACTTCTTCTAAAGACTGAATTTTGCGATCGCGGGTGACTAGGGGTAAGTTTAGATGTAGTGCTGTTGCCGCGATAATTCGATCGGGCATATCTGGTACAGAATCACGAGGTATTTGATGGATAGTTTCGGCAATGGCACGGCTAAGCGGTATGCTAACAACTACTGCATCTCTAGCATCACAAACATTAAGCAAGCGTTGAAGGACAAGCTTTGGTAATCTATCCCGTTCTACTAGGTAACATATTTCAACAACTGAGATAGCAGATATACAAATAGACTGCTCTGTATTTGTGGCTCGATCGAGAGCTAATAAAGCATTTGATGATAATCGCTCCGGTTCCACTAAATACTAGATTATCGCGTGCGTATCTGCGACTACAGAGGTCATTAAAAATCCTCTTTAGGAAAGCTTTTCCACATTTCCTGCCGTGCTTGGGCAATGTCTTCTTCTGTAATATGAATTCCTAAATCTGCACAGAGTCCTTTAACACTACGACGAGTAACTTTTAATCGGCTTTTAGTCTTGAGAAATTCTACAAAGTCTAGAACTTCCTGCTGCTTTTCTAAAGGTAGGACTCGTAGATTCTCAACGATAGCTTGTTCGATGCTCACAATTGTTTCATCATATTTATAGCCTGTACTACTCTATAATACAGCCAAAAAGAGGTGAAAATTAATGCAGAAAATCGATACCATGTCATCCCCCGCACTCGACCCAGCCAAGAGTGAATGGAACTTTGTTGAAGTCTGGTATCGATCCGATGTTACTGGAGTTTAGACTAACCAATGACAAAATGACTCAGCAGTACTGAGTTAACAAGCTACCCAGCTAAAAATATAAAA
>NZ_RSCK01000176.1:0-6338 GCF_003991895.1 Chroococcidiopsis cubana SAG 39.79 | reverse complement strand
GCTGCTTAAAATTAGCCAAGCTGGCTACTCAGGAATTATCGTGCCGATTTTCGGATTTATCCCATTAAGTTGACAATGCCTTAAATATCCTTTCATCACTTGCGGACCGCGAATCCATAGCTCTCCTTGCTCGCCAATACCCAAGGGTTTGTGTGTTTCAATATCTACAATCTGACATTCGGTATTTCTGAGGCAGAGACCAACAGAACCAGGTTTGATTTGTTCGCGTTCGTCAGGGTTGATATGCGTTATTGGGCTGGTTTCTGTCAAACCGTAACCTTGCTTGACGACACAATTTAAACGCTGTTCGCATTCTAAGGTCAGTTCATTACCTAGTGGTGCAGCTCCACTGGTAATTATCTTTAAGCTAGAAAGGTCGTATTTATCTACTATTGGTTGTTTTGCTAAAGCTAAGACGATTGGAGGTACTAAAGGAGCGCGAGTAATTTTATACTTCTGCACCAGTCTCAAAAAAGTCTCTAGATCGAATTGCGGCATCACAACTACGGTAGCACCGCAATAAAGGCTATAGTTTAAGAAAATTTGCAGTCCGTAGCTATGAAAGAATGGAAGAACCGCAATAATCGTATCTGCTGAACGTATCGACTCGCGGTTTGAAATTTGGTACAGGTTGGCTGCTAGATTATAGTGTGTCAGTATGACACCTTTAGGCAAACCAGTTGTGCCACTAGAATAAGGCAAAGCAACCGCGTCTTCTTTTGGATTAATTTCTACTTTTGGTACTGAGTCAGAATCTTCTAAAAGAACAGAAAATGGGATTGCACCTGTAGCGTTACCGAACACAAATACTGATTCAACTTTTGACTGTCGAGCAGCTTTTAATCCGCGCTCTAGTAGTTGGGGTACTGTCAGCAAATATTTAGCACCAGCATCATTTAATTGATATGCAAGTTCGCTAGCAGTATAAGATGGATTTGCCGTACTGCTAACTCCACCTAAACTTGCGATCGCCTGAAAAGCAATTGGATATTCCAAACAGTTAGGACTATAAATAGCAACTACGTCCCCCTTAGAAAACCCCCGCGCTGCAAAACCAGCAGCTACTTTATTAATTGAGTTTGCTAGTTCTTTATAAGTTATCGTTCGCTCGGTTAGCCCGTCAATCATCGCTGGTTTTTCAGCGAATTCTAGCGATCGCTGCAAGATAATAGATGTTAGGGGCTGTTCGGGGATGGAGATATTTGGTTCTGTGCTGCGGAAAATCATGAGGTCTCCTGAGATAGAGAAAAGTTCGTTTTTTACCTCTATATTTGCAATTAGCCCTGGCTCAAAGTCTGCGATCGCAGACTGGTTACACTTAATTCTGGCTCAAATGAAATTATAGTTATAAATAATCCTGACTGAAAAATGTTGGAAAGTACAGCTTTGAGCGATTAGTATTGTAAGTTGCTAAAAATAGAGCGAAATTAAGGTTGGGAGACAGTTGAAAGAGATATTCTTGAGGATGCGATCGTTGCAGATAGCAATTATTTACGTAACTTAGTGTCTTGCCCGAAAAGTAATATGTTTCTACCTTACTACCTAAAAATAGAAAAGTCCAACTCGCTCAGCAATTTGTCCCAACAGTAGTTTTATACAAGTAATGGAAAAAACAAGCGGCATGAGTTTGGATTGTACTCCCTTTCGGTTTTTTGGATGAGAACTTGGAGCGGGGCTTTTTGACAACTCACTTGATTACTTCTTCCCTGCCTAGATTGACTCATCACCCGACACCCTAAACACTGTCTTGCTTCTGTAATTGAGGCGCTATTTGATACTCGCCAATTAGGATAAGGTGTAGCGACAGTACCACCGCACATTCAACAAGATGATTTCGGGTAGAAAATATAGCCACTTGAACAGGAATTGAGATGCTATTTAGATTTATCTTAGAGAAAATTTAGCTTTCTCAATCTACCATTTTTGCGACAGAACCAAAATCATTCTGCTGAATCTGAAATGGCACTACTGAGATAAAGCAATTTGGGTTAGCTTAATAACTTTAGGCTTAACCCAAACTTGCTTCAGAGCTGCTATATTTCCCAGCCGGACCAGCCGGACTTTGAAGGTGTTACGATTGATTCTGTAGCATCTTGCTGAATCAAGCTTTGAGTTCGAGTCCCAACTGGCGCGCGGCTGCTTGGGTCAATGACTACATCAACGACAAACGGAACGGGAGAAGCAAGTGCTCTCTCCAGTGCTGCTTGGACATCGGACTCTGTTTCGACACGGGTACCATCAGCTCCCATACCACGGGCAAGCATAACGAAATCTGTTTGAGGAATTTCTGTATCCATGCCCTCAAACCCCAGCGACGGCATTACCTGGGCGCACATATTGTAACGGGCATCATTAAGTACAATCCAAACAGCAGGAATCTGGTATCTCACTGCCGTACTTACCTCGTTGTTCATCAGCATAGAACCATCGCCAACAAGGGCAACAGCTTTGCCCTGCCGTGCTAGTGCAGCACCAAGCACGCCTGTAGTAGCATGACCCATTGACCCAAATCCGGTACTAACTCGATAACGACCTGGCTTGTCAAATCGTAGTGTGTGGGTTCCCCAAGCAAACGAGTTACCCGCCTCAGTCATCACTACCGCATCACTTCCCTCAACAATTACACGCTGAATCGCATCCATGAGCATTTCAGGTCGCACGAGGCTGCCAGTGTTTGGATAGATAGCCTTGGATTGAGGTCGAGGCAACGTCACCGCCGCTGTTGACCTCTCATGCCGATTGAGAAAGTGTTCTAGCAGTTGTCTAACAAACACACCTACATCAGATTGGATAGAGACAGTTTCGACAGATGGATATGCGACTCCTGGCACTTCAGGGTCAATATCAACGTGCAAGAACCCGCGCTTTGGAACCAGCTCGGGATTCCAGAATGAGGTTAACTCACCGAGGCGCGTTCCTAACACAAGTACGCGCAAAGGACAGTGTTGCTGCATATACGCAAGGACGGATGAATGCCCGCCAAAGCCTGTAACACCGACAAACTGAGGATGATTTTCAGGAAAGATCCCCTTACCTCGCGGCGAACACATTACTGCTGCCCCTGTTCTCTCGGCAAGCTGGCGGATTTCTGCCGCAGCACCCCTAGCACCGAAGCCTACCCAAATGGCAAACGGTTCTTCTGATAGTAATTGGACACATTCTGCGATCGCTTGTGGGGTGGCACTCACTAGAGTTTGAACAGCAGCTCCCTGAGGTAAAGAAATATCAATAAAACTTGACTGGATTGCGGTGGAAATGCTCAAGTGAACGACAAAACCGCCTGGTCGTGCCAAACCAGCAGCAAGCCTACGAGCAATCTTTGGCAGTTCGTCGCCGGATTCTATAGTGGTAGCATAATGGAACAGCGATTTAGAAGTGGAAAAAATCTCACCAGGCATAGTGTACGTGCTGGTTTCTTGAAAAGCCCAACGTCCGCGTTGGGCTGTTGAGGTAGCAGGAGACAGAAAAATCACCTTCGCACCTTCCCAGCGGGCAGCAAAGAGTCCAGTTAAGGCATTAGTAATCCCTGGACCAGCTGTGGTAAAGACTACAGCAGGGCGATCGCTAGCAAAATATGACTCGATAGCGGCAAAGACTGCACCTACTTCGTGGCGAAAATGAAACACCTCGATTGAGCTATGATGTTGCAGTGTAGCCCATACTGGTGCGATCGCACCTCCTGAAACACCAAAGGCATGAGTTATTCCCAGACCTTCTAGCATTCTTACTACAGTTGCAGACGTAGTCGTGTTATTGGAAAACGATTCAGCGTTCATAATGCACTAATTAAGTTAGATAGTTCTTGGCTTGGGCACTCAGCCCTAATTTAATCAGGAAAACTTTTCACACAGCATTGAAACAAGCTGGTGAGGTATTAAATTGATATGACTCACTTGCAAAAGTGACTTCTCCCAGCGTGAGATGTCCTGCCAGCACCGCAAAGGCGCGTTCTCCTATAATCTGATGAGCCGCAGTCGTCAGATGAAGGTCGTCCCAAAAGAAAAACTGGTCTGGGTTGCCACAGGCACCGGAGCCAGACAGATACGCACTGGTGACATTGGTAAAGCCAAACGCTGCCGGATTCGCGATTACTTCTCGATAAAGCGCATTGGCATCTAGTGTAATGAGTTGGAGGTCAGGATACTGCTGACTCAATAGCTTCAGCGATCGCCTTAAGCTTTGATTATGCGCTAGTGTTAATCCACTAAGGCTAGCAGAATTAATACTGCTTCGTGTCGCTGGTAGTTGTCCTAAATCCGGCAGATTTGCCACTAAAATATTTTTTGCACCGCTATTAGCGAGAGCGGCGATCGCCTTAGTTATATTTTCAACTGGGACTGTTGCATTACTTACTCGCTGCTGCAAATAGTCATTCGCTCCTACCCATATCACACATAGCGCATTCGCTAGGGTCTGTTGATGTGCCTGCGTAAAAGACTGTACCTGTGTCAGTAAACCTGATACAAGAGTGTTACCCTTGCTTCCGGTGGTAGCACCAGAGCAAGCAAAATTGCTGCTTTGGCTGGAGGAGAGGTGCAACTGTTCTGCAAGATATTCAACCCAAACTCGACCATTTGAGTAGCGTCCCTGAAAGTAGGTTGAACTGGGCGGATACTTTCCCCTTGTTGCTCGGAACAATGTACCGACATCCGAAAAACTATCCCCAAATATATAAATCTTCTTGAGCAGTTCAAACTGCCGAGTTGGAAATACAAGTGATGGATTGTGTTGCATATGAGTGTTTGTTGAACTCGATGAATCCATCAAACACTCATGGAATATGAGATAGCCTTTGCGATCTTTGAGTCAAATTTTTTTTCTAATTTTTTTCTTCGCCTTATTCGAGTTTCGAGTTACTTCGAGAAATATTGCTGAAATAACTTGCAGCTTGGCAAAACTTTCTCATCTTGTATTTTTACTAGACCTAAGGCATTGAGTTTCGAGCGAGTCTTTTTATCTAATTGCGGATGAGATGTAGTTGCCGTCACCTCTTTCATCCCTGCTTCTAGTTCGGGATGCTGTGACAGAATTGACTCAATTCGCCCTAAATAGCTGTTGTATATTCCTCTTGTAGTGGGTGCTGTTTCTAAAAGCTGAGTCAAAGTTATATCCTGACGAGCAACATGATACAGTGCGAGTCTAACTAAAAACGGATGTCCTCCTACCATGTCCATTAATTGTAGGGCTTCTCTCTCGCTCCACTCAAGTTGGTGAAGCCGTGCTAAATTTTGTACTTGCAAGAGCGTCAATTCTGGTAATTCTATAGGTAAACCAACGTTAAAAGGCGACTTATTTAAATTTATTGGTAGATAAACTTCCGTAGAGTACGCTATTACTAGCCGCATTTGTTTCCAAATACTACGTTGTTTGCCTTCTTCGTGAAGTGCGCGCAGTAAACCAAAAAAGTCTGTGTAGATTTCTGAGTATTCAAATACTCTATCAATTTGATCTAAACCTAAAGTGATGGGTTTGTCGATCGCTGGGAGCAGATATCGTTCAAAATAATCTTGACAGCACAGGGGTCCACCAATAATTTCAGCTAAATTCCAGTATTCGTCCAGTTGAGGGGTTAAGTCTAAAGCTCTGGTGATACTGGCACAAAACCATTTGAGGAATGTATCGGTATCGCTAAAACACTTTGTTGCAGCCATCTGCAAACTTAAGTATACAGGTTCATCTCCCTGTTGCTCTGCTCGATCTAGAATCCTTGCCAGTAGAGAAGATTTACCCATTTGTCTGGGTGCTTTAATCCTAATCAAAGAACCAGGCTTGCTAATTTCCTCGTAACAGCGCACATCAATCGGTAGACGTTCGATATAAAAGGGAGAATTGACTTCCATCTGTCCCTCAGGATATTCGAGGGTAGTGGGAGATGGGGGATTTGTGGAATCAGATTGTATATTAGATGTCTGATTAAATATGAGATTAGATGTTAATTGAATTGGTTCTTCCAATTCAGCTTTATCAATTGAATTCGCCCGATGAGGGGGAACTGCATACTCCCGCCAATCTACACTTAATCTTTCACAAAACTCAATAAACAACCTTCGGTCAACTGGTTTGAGATTAATAAAATTACTAACTGTCGATGCCGCAACGCCTAAATCCTCTGCAAAATCCTGCTGGCTGTGAAATTCCCCGAGCAGACGTTGTTGAACTCTTGCTTGTTTATCTGCCCGTAAAATAACCGATCGTGGCATAGCGATCTGCAAAACACAACAACACATAATTTTACAGGTTAGCTATATCATTAGTAAAGGGTGCAACGCGAAAAAGTGGGATTAAGCTGGATAAAGCCTAGCTGTTAAAATGGAGTCGCAAAAAGTTGACCAAGTTCT
>NZ_RSCK01000175.1:0-6341 GCF_003991895.1 Chroococcidiopsis cubana SAG 39.79 | reverse complement strand
TAGGGGGTTCTAGAGTCGTTTGTAATATTTTGGGGGGGTGGGGTTCTAGAGTGATTTGTAATATTTTCAGAGATAAATCTTGGGGTGGGGGTTCTAGAGTCGTTTGTAATATTTTTGGGGGTGGGGTTCTAGAGTGATTTGTAATATTTTCAGAGATAAATCTTGGGGTGGGGGTTCTAGAGTCGTTTGTAATATGCTATAAACTTTGGTATCTGGAAGTTCTAGCGTCGAGCGTGGCATTGCCATAGCCCCGACTTTAAAATAAGTCGATTCTCAAAACAGCTCTATATATAGAGGGCTAATAGCAAAAAGCGTGCTTTGCACTCCCATATATGAGCAAATGAAGACTTTGTAATAAATTTTGTAGCGATCGCCAATAATTAGTCAGGAATCAGAGCGATCGACTGATGCCATTCCGAGCAACCTTCTAGAAGCATTCGTCAGGCGAGTAATATTAAGAATTTAATGCAAAAGTTCGTTCCAAAATTTCTTGATTTTCACCTGTCAGGGAACGCTTTTCGTTCTCAATTAGAGAAATTAAGCCTTGGCTGAGTCCGCTCAGGGCGGATAACTTTGGCTGACTCCAGCCTTTCTCCTTTCTACGAGCCTTGATTTGGGCACCAGTTAGAGTAGGCTGAGACTGGACTGGTAATACTACTACTGGTTGTATTTCAGACTCGCTAGTAGGTCTGGGAGCGATCGCATCTTTTTTCCAATTTTCTGGAGGCTCGATCCATAGCTGTGCTGATAGAAGTTGATCGAAGAATCCTTTCGGTCTACTCTGGTTGCTGCGCCCAAAACCTGGAGGTTGCAACTGTGGAGGGTAGGTATCTGGGTGAAAGTAAAGTTGCCAACCTTTGTCGTGCAAAGCTAACAAGTCCTCGTCCCAAGTATTAGCAAGCTTTTTACGGAGTTGGCTATCTTGTCTTGCCGCTTCAATTCTTTGAGTGCCGTAGGCAATTTCCATCAGAGTCTGCGCTACATGATGATTCTGCCGATCGACTTTAGATTTGAATAGCAGCCACACCATCAATCGGGCTGCACCTTCACGATGTTGCCAAAGGCTCATAATATCCTCCAGCAAAGCTTTAGATAGTTCACCGCACGGGCAATAAGCACTAATGTCTCTACGTCCTTCATCGTTGAGAAAGTATTTTGCCCATAGCCCAGCTCGAACAGTGAAAGTGATGCCTGTTAGCTCTTTATTACCAAATAAATCTTGTTGATAGTGGTAACGAATTCCTAATAAATGCCAAAGTCTACCTTCTTCTACAGTGAATCCTTTCGCTTTGCCTTGAGCGGGCCAGGAAACATAGGTTGTAATTTTGCAGGGTTGTTGGACGATTTCTTTGATTAGTGCTAACTTTTGTTGTCGGTTTTTATCGGTACGTTTTTGCAGACCGAGATAGGCTTCGATTTGCCGATCGTCTATGACCAGCTCCTGTTCCCAAGGGCGATCCAACTGCGTAGCATGGGCAGCATAAATCAAGTGCATACAAGCCGCTCGAATGTCAAAAGTATCGATGACAGCTAGAGCCGCAGCACCAGCTAGCGTTGCCGGATATTCTTGTTCCAGGTCTTCAGTTACCCAAAATAGGACTACTCCCTTACCATTTTCAACATCCTTGGCATAGCACAGCTTGCCATTTGGATCGGCGCTCCAGGGCAAATCCTTCCTCTGCGTCAGGATACTACTTGCTCCCCAAATTGGCATTGCCGAAGCCATACTGGTTGCTGCTGAATTGACAAAGAGATCGGGACTAGTTTGAGGTCTATCTGTAAGTTGATGTTGCTTGCTGCTATCCTGTTTCCGATCCACTTGCCGAGTGGAGCGCGTGCGGCGGGTTCCACCTTTAGTAGCAGATTGCTTGGGCTGGCTGTCAGGTATGCTTTTACGCACCATCTTCATTCTACTCCTCAACTTGCACTAGACTGTAGCATCAATTGCCAGTTACAAGGTATTGCCTTGCTCGTCCACCGCTTGCCTTTAACTGCTACGTAGATTTTCTCTACTCGCCAAGAGTTTTTAGTTGCGTATAGGTGGCGGTAACGCTTGCTAATTCCGATCTGCCTTTTGGATTAGTTCTGCTCCCTCGAGCAGTGCAAAGTCGTCAATGGAGCTATTCGAGCTGGGGACAATACAGGTAAGCTTGTCTCGATCCTATTCAATTCAGAAGCAGCGTCACTCTGTTGTTGGGGAACGAGTTGCCCAGTTGTCATGAGATCGTCCGCTAGCCCAGAAGCGGCTCTGTCACGATCGGCGTTGGAGTCAGCCTTCTCTAGGTCAGCTAGGATGAGTGAGTGAATATACTTTTCAATAGTTAAGTAGTTGGTAGCAGAAGCCCGTTGTTGCAAAGCTTCTGCTAATTGAGCTGGAAGATAGATGGTATATTTAACGAGCGGTTTATCGCCTTTTCCACAATCTGCTTTGTTGTGGGACATGGTTTGCTCTTGCCAGCGATCGCATTCCAGTGCCCGTTGAGAGCCATCTTTTTCTACCATGTTGAGAGTGCCGAGCTGGTGGCAATAGATGGTTTGGTTGTCAATAGATTCTCCCCTCCAATGACAGTTCCAGCAGCTCTTGCAGAGATTGTCTTTGTCTATGCATTCGCGATCGCCCAGATCGCTTGCTGCTGTGTCCCAATTATCTATTGCAGCAGACAACTCCTGCTCGTCCGTTTCTATAGACGCTGCCACACTCGGACTGGGGAGTTGCCGCTCGGACTTAAGTAATGCAATCCCGCGTTTAACTGACACTTCCCCCGAGGCAATTTTATCTAGGACGTATTGGCGTTTCTCAACTGGCTCTCGTATGACTTTGTAGGCAGCGTCTATGCTTTGCTCGTTAAGGATCGAACGGAGAGCCGCCGCCTGCTGGCGATCGTCCAAACCTACTGACTCGTCAATCAGTGCCACTACCTTAGCAGCTTTAGAGTAAGTTACCCCAGAGCCAAGACCTACCCGTTGTGCAATGCGATCGCGAACCCTACCAAAGTCATCTACCTGAGTGGAAAAATTTTTCCACTCTGCTCTAGCTGTATTGTTGTTTTGGGTAGCTAGTTTTCGCGCTCTAGCTAACTCTGACTCGATACTTTCCCAAGCCTGCCCTTCTCTTACTTTCTGCTCGTTAGTCTTCTGGCGACTGGCATTTTCTAATAGCAGTGCTTGTAGTTCTGCCAGCTCTTCCGGAAATTCTCTCTCTACACAGGGTACAGTTTCAAGACCGAGTTTTATCGCAGCTTTCCAACGCCGATGACCGCTGACAATAGTATTTGAAGGTGTAATGACTAGTGGTTTGATCCATCCACTGGAAGAGATCAAATCGACCAAATCGGAAACGTCTTCATCATCGCCGTAAATGCTAGTGTTGCGCGGGTGCGGTTTTAATCGCTCCAGGGGAACCAATTTATGAAATATTGGCTCTAAGTCCTGCGTCGGTTCTTTCACCTTAAAAGATTCCTAAGAAGATTCTGTTATACAAGTGTATAGTTTATAATGCATTATACGCTTGTTAGATAAAAATGTAATGTAACGCAAACTTGTGAACCGATCGATCTTTGCCACAAAATAGAGATACGTAAATTCACGTAAAGCACGAACAAGTCCCTGTGGAAAACCGCCAAGACCGACTGATAGAGCTAATTGAGTCAATGTTGAGTTCCGGCTGGAACCAAACTAGCCTGAGCAGAGCGATTGGTGTGTCTCAGCCCACAATTGGGCGTTGGCTGGCTGGCAAAAATCTTCCAGAACCAAACTCAAACAACTTCAAAGGACTGGCACGAACGACGGGCGGCACGGCTGAATCGCTCTTGCTCTACCTAGACAGCGAAATCTCTCTCGACGAATACCTATCTAGTGACACAAAATACAGCCGCACGCCCGAACAAATCAAAGCCGATATTCTTAGACTAGATCCTACAGAAATTGCTGCGGTGATAGCTTTCTCAGCTGAAGTCTTAGCTAAAAAATTTCAATATCCTAGCACTGAAACTGTTAGCCAAAACTTACATTCAACTGACAATAAGGTTCCAGCATAATTTTTGACTCGAAAGTGGTGTTTCACTCCAGCAGGATTGTAGAAGCTTGCCTATCCTAACTTTTAGGATGCTGGGCATCCAGCACGGTTTAGTTTCTCTGGTAATTCTTCTACTCTTTCTCCCGCTGCTGTTTCTCCTAGCGTTCCATCCTGGCATATAGGACTCGAATCTCGCTTAGATTTGTACAGTTATTGGGCTGTCACATTATAGATTTGTACAGTTATTGGTTGTAACAGAGTCAACACCAACTAGCTCAACTCAGTTTCTTTGAAGATGGAGGAGCTTGAGCGATCGCTGCTTCACGATGATGCTTGAAACAACGGGTAAAACGCATACTTGGCTTAACTAGGCGCTACCGCGCAAGCGCTCTTAGCAGTTCTAAATTTATAACTCCATGACTTCTACAGCGAAATCGGGTTCGGCAAACGGTCAGCCTAAGCGTTCTCCATTGCCTATTTCTATCATGTCGCAGTCTCTCAAAGGGCTAAGCCTACTAGCTGCGAAAATTTGGAAACAGCTATCTCAAGCTGAATCTCTGGAACAGGAGGCACAGATCCTCATGCAGCTTTGGCAAGTTCAAGACGATCGAGTTGCTGCCATTGATGCCCATGCAGAGTTAGCAGACCAGATTGACGCTGAGATTGCAGCCGTAAAAGCTAGAATGGAGCATTTAGTCAGCATCCACACCAAAGAGCTAGCTCGGCTGGTCCGTTGGCGAGAAAGCCTGGATACTACCATTCTGCGTCTGAATGAATCAGGGCTAGTTAGCAGTGAGGCAGCAGGACAGTCTCGGCGAATCCGAATCAAACTCAATCCACCTGGGTGTGAAATCTTCAACATAAATGAAGTACCTCCAGATTACATCACCGTGAAGGTGGTGGAGGAGCGCAAACCAGATAAAACCAAAATAAAAGCAGCTTGGAGCAAAGGTACTCCAGTACCAGGAACTCGCGTGGAACGCAAGCGCAGAGTTATCTATGAAATTGCTCCGACTAGCTTAGAGCAAATGAAGGGAGAGGCTCAATCCGCAGCTAAACATTCTCGGCGCTAGGTTGCCCGTTACCTATTACCCATTCCCCATTCAATGTGGATAGTGCCTATTGAAGCTTTATGAACCAAAACTTGTTTGATTGGATCGACCCACAACTAAGGGCAGCGATTGATGCTTTCTACGAACCGATCGTGCCGTGGCGGGCGTTTCGCTTTCCTGTCCCTAGACAGCCGAATGTTGCCGATTTGCTCAATCGGGGCGATCGCATCCAAATTATTTGGGCTAAAGGGACACCTAGAGACAAGGTGGTGACTTTGCCGCTTCAGCCTGTTTTCGTGCGTCAGGTTGTGCCGTGCATCTACGCTCGCTCGGCGCGGTGGGCGATCGCTTGCGACTGCCTCTACCCCGATCGCATCAACGAAGTCAAAGGCTGGTGTATTCAATATTCCCAACTTTATCAGGAGTGGGAGATTCGCAAACAGCATCGGCTCGGACAAAAGCTCAATACCAAAGCTGGCGATGCTAAAGACCGAACCCAGTGGAGTCCACCGTTTGTAGCCAATGGCGGACGAATTCTGTCACTCGTTTACGGCTTAAGTGTAGTTGAGGATTGTGAAGTCAAAGTCGTGGAGAAATTTACTCAATTGCAGCAGATGGAGTTGTGGAATGCTGTTTGATTGCTGTAGTTAAAGAAAACATGAGCCCAGACTGCGTTATGGCAAAGAAATAGTTTGCTAAAGCTGTTGACCGAACTTGTGATTAGCTATGATCGATCAATCTTTGTAATGAAATCTGCAAGCCAGAAAATCAATCTGAGTGCTGCCGACTAGATAGATCGGACGATGTTCTAAGTCAATTCGGCGCGACCAAACATCTGCATCCAAGTATTTTAATGGTTCTGGTTTACCAATTCCTTGAAACGGGTCTATCATCACAGCCGTAACCAAATCTAAAATTTTGGCTGCTTTTTTGTAGTCGGTCTTAAATCACCAAGCCAAGTCTTCTTTGAATTGCGAGCTAAACCCAGGACTGCGCCCAATCGGTAGCGGCTTTTCCTCTGATTCAGAGAAAAAGTGGGTGGACACCCCGCCCCTGGTGGGCGGCTCGACAAAATTTGCAGATAACCCTACTATATATGAAGTAGGTTATCCGCAGTATGCAACGAACTATCCGCATCCAACTGCAACCAGAAGAAGAAACGATCGAAGTACTGACTCAAACGATTGAGCAGTATATAGCAATCCTAGATAGCTTGTGGGAATAAGGAGAAGCCGATAAGCTAGAGAAACCTTTGTAGTTGCTCTCTCAATTCT
>NZ_RSCK01000174.1:0-6382 GCF_003991895.1 Chroococcidiopsis cubana SAG 39.79 | reverse complement strand
ACAAACCCAAAAATTTCTCGAACGCGAGTTCCAGGTCAGGAATTTTTCTTTTGCCTTGTAGTTTTGTCAGTCAACCAGCTGTTAACTCCAGATGATTGTCAAGTAGATAATGTCTACACTTTAGTCAACCTCGAAGGGAACAATAAGAAGTACAACAGTCACTTGGCGGCTGTAAAAGGGCTAGTCGGCTCGGCAGTAACTGTTGACGTGTACAATAACGCCACTATTACTGTAAGATCAGAAAACTTGAACAAGATTCCTTCATCAGTCGATCGACCAAAATTGCTACAGACTTTAAAACGGATCGGACGACTACACGAAAAGGCTGAATCGTTTGAGCCAGCAGTAACCAATTTTCTCAAAGGCATAAGCAAGCAGATTAATGTATCTCCCCTGGAAGAAGATATTTTGTTTTGCATAGAGCAACACTGCGGAGTTTTTGAATCAGAAAGTAAATTGTAGAAGCGGCAGCTACTAATGAGAGTGCAGTATAGTGAACACTTTTGTCCAAATGTCATTTCTTATAAGTCAGCTCCTAGAGAGCGTTTCAAGAAATTAATGGATGTTAACCATATCCCGCTCTCAGTAGTAACAAATCAGCAGTAAGAACAAGAATCAATCATGTCAACTAAGTGTAGAAACAGAAAAGTATGTCTCAACGGTTGAATCGTCGTCACTTTATTCAGGCTTGGGTAGCAACAGCGGCAAGTGTCGGAGTCTCTGCCCTTCATGCTTCTGCCACAGGTTCCCATAATGAAGTTCATTCTCAGTATGACTACATTGTGATTGGTGCTGGTTCTGCTGGAAGTATAGTAGCCTCAAAACTTGCTGCTTCTGACTCAGCTATGAATGTTCTTTTGATTGAGGCTGGAGGATTCCCAACGTCAAACCAAATGTATTCACCAAGCGATTGGTTTGAAGTCTTACAAAAGTATCCAGAAATTGAATGGCAAGGGTATCAGTCATTACCACAACTAAATTTAAACAATCGTGTTATTCAGCTACCGCAAGCAAAAGTTTTAGGCGGATGCGCGTTGCATAATGCTACGGTTTATGTACGAGGTAGCCGCTCTGACTTTAATGAATGGGGCAAGGTAGCATCAGGCTGGTCGTGGAATGATGTTTTGCCATATTTCGAGCATGTGGAGCAGACCATGAAAGTTTTGATCGGTGAAGCAGATGATTTCATCAACGACTTGTTTGCCGCAGCTTCGGAATATGGCTTGCCTGAAAACCTCAACTACAATACTAGCGAGAGCCAATATGGATACTCTTTATTTCAATTTAATAACATCAAGCGACCATCAGAGCTTGTTCGAGAAACTACATTTAACACTTTTCTGTCAAATCTCCCAGATAATTTAACCCTGCTAAGTCAGGCTCTTGTAACTCGAATTTTATTTGATCGAAACGCTACAGCGATCGGTGTTGAATACATCAAAGACCAAAATAAACATATTGCTTACGTACAGAATGAAATTATTTTAAGCGCCGGTGCGATCGCCAGTCCAAAAATCCTGATGCTTTCAGGCATCGGTGACGAGAGCCAATTGGCAAAATTTAACATTCCTACAGTTGCAAATATTCCAGAAGTAGGGAAGAATTTACATGACGATCTTTTTGTCAGTGCCGGATTCTCTATTCCCGAAACCCAAGAAGTACCAACGTATGCGTACAGTCTAGCTCCGGCTGTCATTTTCGGTTCTACACAAAATAGCAGTTCATTTGTCGATATAGAATCTTCAGTGGGAGTAGGCACGCTAAAAGGTTTCTCGGGTCCAAAACATTCTTTTTGGTTATGGCCCAATATCATGCACTTAGAAAGTAAGGGAACTGTTACCCTGCGCTCAAACGCTCCTGATGAACCTCCTGTCATTGACCCAGGATATCTAACCGCATTAGGGGATCTCCAAAAGTGTAAAATGGCTCTTCAGTTAGGCATTGATATTGGTAATAAAGTAGGTCAATGGAGGGAAAGACAGATTGCTCCAGAACCAAATCAGGATTTGGAGAGCTATATCAGAGAAAACGCTAATACAACACACCATTTTTGCGGGACTTGCAGAATGGGGAATGATGAGAAGTCTGTAGTGGATACAGAACTTAGGGTTCGTAAAACGTCAGGGTTGCGCGTAATTGACGCTTCTGTATTTCCGCTGTCAATAACTGCAAATACGGCAGCTGCAACCATGATGATTGCCGCTCGGGGAATTGACAAAATGCTACAAAATTCTGCTGTAAGAAATCAGCAGAAAGTTTCCGCGATCCAACCATCAACTTAGAGCAAAATAATGATAAATAGAACATAGTTAGAACAAACTAGTGCATTCTCCCAACCTTGTGAATATTTCAACGACAACTGGCAAGTTTATCAAAAAGTTTTGCAAAACAACTACATAAAACACCGCGAATTTTACAATGTTTTACACGAATTCTTAGTTCACCGCGTTCAAAAGCTATTTCGACTGCTTGACCTTGGCTGTGGCGATGCAAGTATCATTGTTTCAGCTTTACTTGGAACCTCTATTCAAGCTTATTATGGTATCGATATTTCTAGGTAGCGCTCGCGCTCGCGCTAGATAATTTAGCCGTGCTTCCCTGTGCAAAAACATTTATTGCAGGTGACTTTACAGTGTTAGTTCCTCAACCGATCGGTACTCAACAAAAGAGTTTTAATATTATCTTGGCTTCCTTCTCACTCCACTATTTAAAGTTGAAGCAAAAATACGAGCTAATGGGTCAATTACTTCAACTGCTCAATTCTGATGGTGTTCCGATCTTCATCGATATCATTCGTCAAGAGGCAGAGGATCGAACCACCTATATTGACCGCTACTTAAAAAATATACGTCAAGATTGGACAGTACATACCCCTCAAGAAGTTTTGAGTATTGAGACACACATCACTTCCAGCGACTTTCCCGAAACACAGAAAACGCTGCAACAGATGGCGCTACAACATGGATTTTCTTGGAGCGAATGCCTCTATCAAGATAGTCTCGAATTTTGGCAGCTATTATGTTTTTACAAATAAGACTAGGGGTTTTCAATCGAAACAACTGTAGAAAATAAGTTAAACAATGCTACAATTAACTCGTAATAAATGAGCTATTTTCTTTACTATTTAGCTTAGCTGAAAATTTAATATTTAGACGAACTTCTGTTTAACTATTAAACTGGTAATAAATTAGTATTCGAACTATTTT
The DNA here is from genome assembly GCF_003991895.1 of Chroococcidiopsis cubana SAG 39.79. NCBI lineage: Bacteria > Bacillati > Cyanobacteriota > Cyanophyceae > Chroococcidiopsidales > Chroococcidiopsidaceae > Chroococcidiopsis > Chroococcidiopsis cubana. Next base: position 3,176 of record NZ_RSCK01000174.1, on the reverse strand, counting down.
AGATACTTCTTTGTTGCCTATGCTACTCGATTGCATACCGCTCAATCCTTAACAAGTTAATAGGTATAATTAGCTCAAACTTTTTACCTAATTATGTAAGAATAATCTGAAATAATTAGTTGTCAACTATATTGAAAATGATAGAAGTAGCAAGGAGAAAAACATGAAACTTTACAGAGTGATTGCAATAGTTACGCTCGTAATTATGGTAATTATGGGATTTAATGGTCAGAGCGTCTTAGCAGATAATAAGAGAGCAATTCCCATCGTTGGTCTATGGGAAGGTATCGATTTTGATGATGGCGCAACCCATTTACGTTCAATTAGGCGTAACGAAGATGGGACGTTCAGTTTAGCTGGGAATGCTACCTATTTCATGTTGTGTGGTGGCACCGACCGTGGTCTCATCAACGGTACAGGAGTCTTTGAGAAGGAAGTTCTTAAGACTAAGTTATCACTTACATGCTTTAACGATGGTCAAATCATAGAGGGTCTTGAGTCGAACTACGAACTAGATAGCAAAAATGGTACTCTCACAGAGCTAAGGCAATTTGGAGTCAGACCGCCGATCATTTTCCACCTCATCAGCCCTCGACCCAAGTATTAAAGGTTGTGTTGTCTCTATGATGAGTTATCAGCACCAGTAGAATCCTTCACTAGAATTCAAGAGAATTCAAGTAGTAGTCCAAGAAGGAGATTGCTATGAATAGCTCATCAAAGAAACCTTCATATACGGGAAAGGATATTTTCATCGAGATTGACGTACATAAGCGCACCTATTCAGTAGTAAGTGTAGTAGAAGGAATAGTAGTGAAGAAATGGCAAACTGCGGCTGTTCCAGAACAACTAGCCAGGCAGCTAAAAAGTTATTTCCCAAAAGCTAACCTATACAGCGCTTATGAAGCAGGATTTATCTTACATCGAAGACTTGAGGAAGTTGGCATTAAGAATATAGTGGTTAATGCTGCTAGTATAGAAACCACCGTCCATAACCGAGTCAAGACGGATAAGCGAGATGCTTTGAAAATAGCCAGTCTGCTAGAGGTGGGACGCTTGAAAGGAATCAGAATTCCAAGCGAGAAGGAAGAAGCTCAAAGACTGCTCACCCGCACTCGACAACAACTCATCGAAGAGCGGACAGCAGTGAAGAACAAGATCCGGATGAAATGCCATCAAATCGGATTAATCGCCGCTGACGAGCAGCGGAAGATGAGTTATCAATTAGTGCAGGAACTGCTAGAAAAGTCGCCGTTCCAAAAGTTGAACCTAGTTATCGAAGCTTACTGGCAAGTTTGGAAAGCCCTTGATGCTCAGATCAAAAAGCTTGACGAAGAATTAAAACAGCAGGCAGAGGAAGATCCTAACGAGAAAATTTACCGCTCGGCTCCAGGTATAGGACCACTCGGAGCGAGAATCTTATCTAATGAACTGGGAGACATGAGCCAGTTTAACAAAGAGCGACAACTATTTAGCTATACGGGGTTGACTCCTTGCGAACATTCGAGCGGAGACAGCACTCGCAAGGGTCATATCACGCGACAGGGAAACAGTAGAGTTCGAGCTTGTGTTGTGTGAAGCTGCTTGGAGAGCAATAAAAAAAGACACAAGCTTGAAAGAGTGCTTCGAGCGGCTCTATCCTAGAACGGGGAAGAAAAAGGCGATTGTCGCCATAGCTCGCAAGTTAATTGGTCGCATCCGTTCAGCTTTCCGCTCCGGTAGCGAGTATCGCATAACTCCCGTCGCTTAGCGCTTGCTCATAGTTAGCAAAACCATGCTTGAGAGATTTTTGAGAGTAGTCAATTGGCATTTTGCTCTGTAACCCCGTAAATTTTTGCTGTGAGTAGCTTGACTATCCACGTTGTGTTGTTTGCGGTGCAGGGCTTTGAGAACGAATTAGAAAAAGGTGGCACAGCCACGGCAGTGACTACGAATGACTGCTTGTTGCCATTCTCAATTCATCTTTCCACACTGATTAAACACATCAAAAAACGCTTGGAGAATTTCACTGCCACAATTTTTCCCCAGCCCCTTGACAACTCATCATGACTGCAAAAACTTTAGAAGGACAGAAAAACTCTGTTTTAGGAGTTCAGATTATGCAGCCACTCCAAAAATTTGGTTGATGAACTTGACCCGTTTTTGAACGGCTCCTTTCGCTACTGCTTGAATTTGACCTTTCCTCAACATGTTCATAATTTCGTATCCTTTAATTGTTCGCCTTGCAGTATTGAACGAGGCAAACCCCATACCAGGTTTGACTAATCGTTTTATCCCTCGATGGTCTTGTTCAACTATATTATTTAAATACTTGTTCTGCCGTAATTCCACTTGCTCAAATAACTCTTCCTTATCTTTAAGTTCATCTATAGCTTTGGGATAAGCGGCGTTTTTATCAACATTAATCACACGAGGTTCTTGGGTGTGAACTGCATTCAACGTTTTGCGGAAAAACCGTTTCGCGGCTTCAGCGTCCCGCTTGGCTGTGAGCAAAAAGTCCAGGGTGTTTCCATCTGAATCTACTGCACGATACAAGTATTTATCCTTTCCTTTCACCTTGATATAGGTTTCATCCACCCTCCAAGAATCGTTAGTTAACTTCAAGTGAGGACGGCAACGCTTGTCTAATTCTGGAGCATACTGCTGCACCCAACGAAAAACAGTTGTATGGTGAACGTCCAAGCCCCGCTCATTCACCATCTCCGCTACTTGTCGGTAGGAAAGCGGGTAGGTGAGATACCAGCGCACGCACAGCAAGATGATTTCTGGTTCGTAATGACGCCACTTGAACGGGTTAGATTTGAGCATGAAGACGAGCGCGAGCGGATACAATCTCTTACCCTACCATCTGCTGCTTCAGTTTTCGCAACACAACCTGTTTTAGCGCAATCTGTGGCGTTGTTGCATAAAAGGTATGAGATAGGAGTAAAAGGCTAAAGATGAAGAGAAAGTGTCAGAACTGAGATCCCAAATCTTTTTTCTCAATAATATTGAGAGAAATCTCAAGAAATTTAACGAAGAATCAGTGGTTTCAGGAAAAGATGTGAAGTCGAATTCTCAATAATAAATAGTGAGATCTCAGTTCTGGCGCTTTTCCTCCTTAGTACTACAGTTGTAGATAATTGTTAGAATAGGATAGAAGTGCGATTGCGATTGCTGTGATGTTTCAACAAGCTTTA
>NZ_RSCK01000173.1:0-6567 GCF_003991895.1 Chroococcidiopsis cubana SAG 39.79 | reverse complement strand
AAAGCTTGTTGAAACATCACAGCAATCGCAATCGCACTTCTATCCTATTCTAACAATTATCTACAACTGTAGTACTAGGGGGGATCTTTCGTAAGTGGCGTAGTACTGCGATCCCCCAACCCCCTTAAAAAGGGGGCAGTAGAGCGGTTGCACATGGGGCGATCAAATCAAAATTCCGGCAATCATTCCCCCTAATAACAGAAAACCCAACCAAACATTCTGACGAAACATTTCTCCGTAAGCAGGATTTGGTAACTGCGGCTCGCGCAACCGAGTATACTGCCAAATCCAGCCAGATGCAGCCAAGACTAAAGTAATCCAAAAACCTAGACGTAGGTGCATGACGACACCTAGCCAACCCAAGAATAAGACAGTACCAGCAAAGAAAACTGCGATCGCTTCTGGGGCGTATTTACCGAAAAATAAAGCGCTGGAATTCACACCAATGCGCTTGTCATCTTCGCGATCGCTCATGGCATAAACTGTATCAAATCCTAGCGTCCAGCATAAAGTTGCACCCCATAGCAACCAAGTTGCCTTATCTAAACTTCCCGTGACGGCACTCCAGCTAATTAATACGCCAAAACCCCAGGCAATAGATAACACCAACTGAGGGACGGGAAACACTCGCTTTGCCCCTGGATAAAGCAAAATAACGGGTACGGCGGCGACACACAGCCAAAAGGATAATTGGTTTAAATATAAAGACAAAATAAAAGCATAAACTAAAGCAATTAAACCAACTACAATTCCTACTCGGATAGATAAAGCGCGGGAAGCAAGAGGACGATTGCGAGTCCTTTCCACTTGCGGATCGATATCTCGATCCCAAAGATCGTTCGCTACACACCCAGCAGCACTGGTGGCAAAAGTACCTAAGACAATGACTCCTACTAGTAGTAAGGGTGGAGTCGCTCTAGCTGCTAAAAACACCGCCCACAGAGCGGGAATCATTAAAATTAAACGTCCTTCTGGCTTATCCCAACGTAACAGCCGGATAATTTTCAACCAGGTTGGTTCGGAACTCTGTTGTGGTGCGATCGTATTCATGGAAAAATGGTAACTATAGGCAGATGTAATGGTTCGTATCTTTTTCCCTAATTAGAATAGCGTGAAGTTTGGGTAGAAAAAACTCAATAACTTCATCTCAATAATTGCCGTTCAGTCCTTGCCGTTAATTACCAGTAAATCTAGATGGTTGATTCTGTTTTCACTAGCTGGCAGAGTATTCCCGCTCAAATTGTAGAGCAAGCACAGATCCTCGCGGCGATCGACATGGGGACAAACTCTCTGCATATGGTAGTAGTCAGTATAGAGCCGAAACTGCCAGCTTTTACCATCATTACTAGAGAAAAAGAAACTGTCAGGTTAGGCGATCGCAACCCAGAAACGGGAGAATTGAAACCAGAGGTGATGGCAAGGGCGATCTCTACGTTACGCCGTTTTCAAGACATTGCCAAGAGCTGCAACGCTCATTCTATTATTGCTGTAGCGACGAGCGCTGTCCGCGAAGCACCCAACGGACGCGAGTTTTTACATCAAGTCAAAGAAGAAATCGGCTTAAATGTTGACTTAATTTCTGGGTATGAAGAAGCACGTCGCATTTATCTCGGCGTACTATCGGGAATGGAATTTAACAACCAACCCCATGCCATTATCGACATTGGTGGTGGTTCAACAGAAATCATTTTGGGAGATAGCCACGAACCACGTTCTCTCAGCAGTAACAAAATTGGAGCTGTCAGACTTACCTCGGAATTCGTCACTACAGATCCGATTACTAACAGCGAATATCAATATCTTCAAGCCTACGTGCAGGGAATGTTAGAACGTGCGGCGGAAGACTTGCACGCACACTTACAGCCAGGGGAAATTTTCCGCTTAGTGGGAACTTCTGGCACGATTGAAACGGTAGCAACAATTATTGCTAGAGAAAAAACGGGTACAGTACCGTCTCCCTTGACTGGGTATGAATTTAGTCTGAGGGAATTGCGGCAATTAGTCGATCGCCTGCGGAAGCTAAATTACAGCGAACGGGCAGCAATTCCAGGGATGAACGATCGCCGTTCGGAGATTATATTAGCAGGGGCGACAATTTTACAAGAGGCGATGACGCTGCTAGAAGCTGAGACATTGGTAGTGTGCGAGCGATCGCTGCGAGAAGGCATCATTGTAGACTGGATGCTGACTCACGGTTTAATTGAAGATCGTTTGCGCTATCAAAGTTCGATCCGGCAACGGAGCGTGATTAAAACAGCGCAGAAATACCAAGTAAATTTAGAACATAGCGATCGCGTGGCTTCTTTTGCCATGAGTTTGTTTAACCAAACCCAGGAAATTTTACACCAATGGGGTTTAGAAGAACAAGAATTGCTGTGGGCAGCGGCAATGTTACACAATTGCGGACACTTTATTAGTCATTCTGCCCATCATAAACATTCATACTACTTGATTCGACACGGTGAATTATTAGGATACACCGAAACAGAAATTGAAATTATTGCCAATATTGCCCGCTATCACCGGAAAAGCAACCCGAAGAAAAAGCACGATTCCTATCGCAGTTTACCTAGCAAACGCGATCGGCAAATTATCAATCATTTAAGCGCTTTTCTCCGGTTAGCCGTGGCTTTAGATCGCCGTCAAATTGGTGCAGTGAAGCGCGTGCGTTGCGATCGCCATGCATATTCAAAAGAATTTTACTTGTATCTAACTCCGTCTCAACCTAATGATGATTGTGCTTTAGAATTGTGGAGTTTGGATTATAAAAAGGCGTTGTTTGAAACAGAATTTGACGTGAAGTTAGTAGCCGCTTTAGAACCTGCAACAGTATCAGTTCGTTGAGTTTTATTTAGGTAAGTAGCCATTTTGCGAATAGTCTCTTTCTGAATTGGCTGATCAATATATAAGTATATAAGTGAGAAATAGTTTTAGGAATTTGACGAGTCAGGAGAGCAAACCGGCAATAACCCAAGCACCTGCAATAACTTACTGAGAAATAGTTGTATTTAGAGTACTCCCAAAAGTCGGAGAAAATTCACAACTTGATTTTTTGCTCTGATTTTGAGTAAATCGCAAGTTAAAATACCATCTTGGATTTAGCGTGAACGCGATCGCTCTAAGTTCTAGTTACCCCTCCCCTCATTTGCGGTTTGCGGGTATGCTGTAGCGAGAAAAAGTATAGTTTGTTGGTTGACAGTTAACGGTTGACAGCGACTAGTGGCTGGTGGCTGGTGGAACCAGAATTGCTTCCTTGTTCCCCCTTGTCTCCCTTGTCTACCTTGTCCTCCTACCCCTTAGCCCTTAAATTTCTATGGCTTTATTAAAACGTCAAATGCTTAAACTTCTGATGGTAGGTGTAGCTGCTTGTGCAGCAGTAATTGCTGTACCTATTAAGGTTCTCGGCGTGCAGCCCAATATAGCCGTAGAGGGATCTGGAATGAATTTGTGGCAATCCTTCGGTTTAGGAATCATCCAAGGGTTGACAGAGTTTTTACCAATCAGCAGTACGGCGCATTTGAAAGTTGTGCCAGTCGTACTGGGATGGGGAGATCCTGGCGTTGCTTATACTGCCGTGATTCAACTCGGTAGTCTTGCCGCAGTGCTATGGTACTTCTGGAAAGACTTAGCGCAAATCGTCACCGGAACCGCTAAGGCGATCGCTAATTCAGATTATGATTCCAGAGAATTTGGCACGGCATTAGGTATTGTCTTAGGTACGATTCCCATCGTATTTTTTGGTTTGCTAATCAAAATCTTTTATCCTGGCTATGACAAATCGCCCTTACGCAGCTTAGCAGCGATCGCGGTGTATTCAATCGTCATGGCTTGTTTGTTAGGGCTGGCAGAGATTTTTGGCAAGCGCAAGCGCAAATTTAACGAACCTACAGTTAAAGATGGCATATTAATGGGGCTGGCTCAGACACTTGCCTTATTTCCAGGCGTATCTCGTTCTGGTTCTACACTGACAGCCGGACTATTTCTGGGATTAGAGCGAGCCAAAGCCGCTAGATTTTCATTTTTACTTAGTATTCCTGCCATTGCAATCTCAGGTCTGGTCGAATTGAAAGATGCTTTAGAAGCCGGACTAGAGAACGCGGGAATTCTAAACTTGATTGTCGCAGTCGTTTCATCTGCCATTTTTTCCTACTTCGCGATCGCTTGGTTGTTACGTTTTCTCCAAACTCAGGATACCTGGATCTTTGTTTGGTATCGACTCATCTTTGGTGCAGCGATTCTAGCTGCGATCGGATTTGGAGTGTTATCTAATGTTTAGTTGTTGGTTGATGGTTGATGGTTAATGGTTCTTGCTCCCTCAGCTCCCTGGGCTCCCTCAGCTCCCTCAGCTCTCTTCTCCCCTGCTCCCTCATATAAGCGACAATTTTAGAGTAGCTAATAGCCAAACGGCGATCGCCCTCTCGCTAGTCATGAGTGACATCACTATTCGTCCTGCCCGCATTTCCAAGGTTTTACCAGATTCCATCGCTGCTGAGATTGGCTTTGAACCAGGAGATGCGATCGTATCCATCAACGATACTCGTCCGCGTGACTTAATCGATTATCAGTTTTTGTGTGCTGATGAAGTGCTGCAACTGGATGTCTTAGATGCAGCAGGTAAAACTCATACGGTTGAAATTGAGAAAGACTACGACGAAGATTTAGGACTAGAGTTTGAGACAGCCCTGTTCGATGGGTTAATTCAGTGTAACAATCGCTGTCCGTTCTGTTTTATCGACCAGCAACCTCCAGGTAAGCGACAGAGTTTATACCTAAAGGATGATGACTATCGCCTTAGCTTTCTTTACGGCTCATACCTGACACTGACAAACCTCACCCAAAAGGAATGGCAGCGAATCGAACAAATGCGCCTGTCTCCTTTGTATGTCTCAGTTCACGCTACCGAACCTGAAGTTAGGGTGCGGCTGCTAAAAAATCCTAGAGCCGCTCAAATTTTAGAGCAGATTGAATGGTTTCGAGAACGAAGACTGCAAATTCACGCTCAAGTTGTTGTTTGTCCTGGGATTAACGATGGCATACATCTGGAAAGAACGTTGCTCGATTTAGCAAAATTTTATCTTGGCGATCCTGGGGAAGTACCAGCAGTTACTTCTGTTGCTGTCGTACCAGTAGGCTTGACACGGTTTCGTCCAGATGAAGATGAGTTAATTCCAGTGACTCCAGAAAAAGCAGCCGAAGTCATAGCCCAAGTCAAAGCCTTGCAGCAGAAATTTCGCCAGCAGTTAGGCACTAACTTTGCCTGGTTAGCAGACGAGTGGTTTTTGGTTGCAGGGGAGGATTTACCACCGCAATCTCATTATGAAGATTATCCTCAAATCGATAACGGTGTGGGTTCAATTCGCCTATTTTTAAAACATTTTGCTAGTGCAGCCAAACATCTTCCGCTGCAAGTCGAGCCATCACGCCGATTTATCTGGGTTGTTGGTAATGCCGTAGAAAAAGCGTTTCAACCAATTTTACAACAGTTAAATCAAGTAAATGGGCTGCGGATAGATATGGTAGCTCTGTGTAGTCACTATTGGGGACAAAAAATTTCTGTCACCGGATTACTCACAGGACAAGATTTATTAGAAGGGTTATGTGGTAAAGACTTAGGTAACGCGGTCATACTGCCTGCCGTGATGCTGAAGTATGGCGAAAACTGTTTTTTGGATGATATGACAATAGAAGAGTTATCTCATAAATTAAATATCCCAATTCTCCCAGTCAGGGGAGTTGAGGAACTCATCGATACTTGTATTAAGTAATGTCTAAAAATTTTGATATTTTTGCTTTCTTACCAACCCTGGTAAGGGCTAAGTCTGTGAATTTTTTAGTAGAGACGCTAGTAACGTCTCTACTTTTGCCTCTTGCCTTCTATTTACCTGCTACAGCCGCAGAAGAACCCGCAGTTTTAGCTGTAGTTAAAAGCGATGATAATGCTGCTCAGTGGATGGATATTTCTGCGCGCTTGCAAGCAGCAGGAGTCAATTATTGCGTCGTCGATTTAGCTACTGTCAAAAATGCTAGCGATTTGAGCGATCGCTCTGTTATCTTTCTACCTAACGTAGAGAATATTGACTTTAACCAAGCACTTGCCTTAGAAGCATGGATGAGCCGAGGTGGTAAAGTCATAGCCAGTGGTGCTGTTGGAAGTACGAGTCAGCCGGGGGTACGCCAGCTCTTGAGTTCGCTTTTAGGCGCGTACTGGGGATTTCCTCTAGATGCTCCCAATAACTTACAAACCTTACAGGGTAATAGTAAAGATTGGCTGGAGCCAGCCGGAAATGATGGTTTGGTGCAGGGAGGAGTTGTGATTCCTACTGGTGTGAATAGTAGACCGATCGCGATTTGGCAGTCACAAATAAATCAAGCCGCAGTCGTCAAAAGCGATCGTGCCACGGTTTTGGGTTGGCGTTGGGGCTCGAGTCACGTATCACCAGGAGACTTCGATCGCGATTGGTTGAGAGCGTCTTTAAGTCAGTATATATCCTTGCCTGAGTCGGCTACGGTAGCGCCGCAGAATTGTAGTAGTGCGGTGGCAGGGAGCAGGGAGCAAGGGGGACAAGG
>NZ_RSCK01000172.1:0-6792 GCF_003991895.1 Chroococcidiopsis cubana SAG 39.79 | reverse complement strand
AATCAAGGCACGAATTACACGAACAATTACAAACTGCTTAAATCACAAGTATTTCAGCTTTTCTTAGTGCCATTCGATTATGGACAGTAGCGATCGCCTACCACCCATCAAAGTGATTTCCCTTAATTCTGGTAGCTTGGATACTGTACCTCTAGCTCAACCGACGAGGCGGGGCAGACCTACCAAAATTGGGACGGCACTAACCGATCTCCGCGTGACTAAAGTTAGAGAGTTTATCAACAGTAACAACTTAGCTCCCAACTCCCGTAAGGTTTACGAACGAGAATTGAGGCGCTTTATCGCCTGGACCGATCTGCTGTGGGGTGAGATCAAACCGCGCCATATCGCCCAGTACAAAGCTTATTTAGTGGAGGAAGTGCAATCTCAATCGGGTAAATCGCTATCTAAAAGCAGTATCAATAGCGCGATCGCTACGCTCAAAAGTTTCTTTGGTTGGATGGTGCAGGCTTACCCTGACATCCTCGCCGTCAACCCAACTGCAAGCGTGAAGCTAGAAAAAATTCCTTTACCCCCTGCCCAAAGCTTAACAGCCGAGCAAGTACAGCGAATCTGGGCGGCAACCGAGTATTTAGATGAGACGCAACAGCGGGATCTAGCTTTGCTCCACATCTTGAGTCACGGCTTGCGGGCGGGAGAGATTGTCAGTCTTAACGTCGGCGCGTTTGACGGTAGGCTATTATTTGTAGCGGATACGAAGACCAACGAGCCGCGATTAGTGCCACTGCGAAAACAAAGCCTCAATGCACTCAATGAATATTTATCCTGGCGTGAAGAACAAGGAGAAGAGATAACAAGCGATCGCCCCTTAATCCTGTCCCATCATACAACTCGTTCATGTGAGCGATTGAGCTACCACGGCATCTACTTTGCCATAGAAAAGATTGGCGAATTGGCAGAAATTCCTCAGCTACATCCACACTCGTTCCGCCATACCTACAGCACCGAGTTATTGCTGATGGGTGTCGATCCCACTCATGCTAGGAAACTGACCGGACATCAGAGCGAGAAAGCTTTTCGGCGCTACACCCTGCGCGGCGAACAAGAGGCGGCGATCGCGGCTTACTATCGTGCTGTTGAGGAAGAAATGGAGAGACAAGATTTAGAATGAGAGCAAACTCCTACTTGGTGAAGCCGCAATCCTGACAATTAAATTGAAACACCATCGCTAAGCAACCCGCAAGCAAAGCGATCGCTAATCATCTCTAAGCCTTAGTCGTTGGCATTGATGACCTGCTATGGCAAACCTAGTATAAATCTTTCTGAAGAAGGAGGGACTGACTCAAACCTCACGAAAGCATAGAAAAAGTGAGTTTGATTGCCACAATCGCTAAAACCTGTAGTCTGGAGTTAACGACAATGACTAATGCAACAAATCTAGCAACGAAGCTGGCTGATCTAGAGCTTTTTCAGAATATTTTGTTGGAAAGCGAACAAAATTTAATCGCGCAGACAGACGACAAGACAATTTGTGAGCGGCTCGAAGGAATGATCGAGAGCGATCGCGAAAATCTCAGCACGATCAAAGCAGTCATTTCTAGATCCGGCAACGTTGTAGAACCTCGCGACATTACTCAACAACATGCACAGAAGGTAAGGCAAATGATGGGCGGCTCCGAGCTAACCCTGTATGACAAGTACTTACAGCTTGAGTTGTTAAAGCATCAGCAGACAATGACCGGGCTAGTTATACACAAGGTTGCTCAGTCCTTGGACGATGAGCTTCAAGATCTGGTGGAGCCGCTGAACCGAGTCAACTTTGAAAACCGCGCTCACCAAGAGATTCTTAAAGGAGTTCTTTACTTTGTGGGAACGCGAGAGCTAGCTGGCAAAGAGCCTGATATGGGTCTGTGGGGCAGCATTGAACAAGGCATTGCTGCCCTCAAGGGAGCTTTAGGCAGCGCCGTAAGCTAGCAACGATTAACATAAAGCTATTTTCGTCAATGCTTGTACCCAAGCCGCGCGATCGCGTCGGGATGCCAGAGGGACGCTACCACCTAACCCAAGCGACACTCTATATCGTTCGGTCACTTGATCGAACACAATTGCTTTCATACAAGTTACTGCGTAACACTCCACAGCGGAGTAGAGGGAAGCATTAGCTAAAGTTTACTAAGTTGCACAACTGGGTAAACTTTGCCAGGAAACAAGTTAGATCAGTTTGAAACTACAGCTGCAACTCTACTATCAATTCTCATAAAACTGGGGTAATGGTTAGTCAATTTGGGTGACTCCTCAAATGTTAAAGCGTCTCCAAATGCTTTCAGAGACGCTTTAGCCAATAATTTATAAAGTTTAACTTAGTTATTGTCTGTATATATGCATAGTTTAACTAGGAATCTTAGTGACTAGGTGAAGCAGATATAAACATAGACAATAGTTTTGTAAAAATACAATGAATTAATAGTTTGAACCCAACTTTCAAGTAAGCGTAATCCTTGCGTAGAATCTCATATATCAGATGAGAAATTAATGGAATTGTAGCACTGCATACAGATTTTTTGCCAAGCTTCTAAGGTAATTATTTATCCCGATTGAATCGGAGCTTGAGCAGCGCGATCGCATTTGTTGTAGAGCACTTTGCACGATACATGTCTGCTTATCGTCGAAGTCCGAGGCGATAGCAATCTCTTGCCACAAGCAGCAGTAGACTTCCACACCAGACAAATTTTGTTTTGAGCCAGCAGCAGTCTTCTTGGCTACGATCGTCTGATGCAACCCCAGATCGATCGCTTACAGCCATTGCTCTGAATCAAAAATCCGCGCTTGATTCCATGCCAACTTTTCCAGCCATCTAGAAGCCTCTCGATCAAACTTAAACTGCTGCTCGTCTCGGCGAAACTCACGAGTGTGAACCATACGCCTGCCATTTACTAATTTTGCCCCATGATATTTGTGTAGGAGTTCGTGATACAAGACAAACTCAGCCACAAACTGGGGAATCCGTGCATCATCCAGAGTTGAGCTGATAACCACTCGGTCTTTAGCTGGGTGATAGTAGCCAAACTTGCGGTAAGTGTTCAGTTGGCTCCAACTTAGGCGCGGTTTGACCAAAGTTGAAGCAAAATACTCGCGATTGAGTCGGTCAAATAACTCTTCCAAGTCGTAGCACTTGCCTTGAGCTTGGTCTCGATTTGCACTGGCAAACGAGTCCAACTCCAATAGTACTTGACTGTATTCTGGCGAACTAGCAAAATCTTTGACGAGTCGCGAACGCTCTTGGCTTTTGCCTAGTAATGCGTCTGTCACCAGTGCTGTCAAGACTTCACTATTGGCGTAGATAAATCCTTCGCTGATGGTGAGAGTGGCGGCGTTTCCTTGCCGCCTGTATTTGTACAATCCTGCTTGGTATGTCACCTCAGTTGCGACTTCTAACTGCTGACAATGCCTTCGAGAAACTGCTTGAGCGATTTGCCAGGCAGAACGAGTTGTCTGGAGGTGCAGTTGTAGATAGGATTCATCGCTCAAAAACTTCATCCAAGCATATATCGAGCCAGAGGAACTACTTAAGTCGGCTGGTGTTGCCTGATGTTGGGCGCAAATCTTTTCAATTTCTGCAACAGCGTGGGTTAAAGAGTCAAGCAGCTTTTGGAATAGATCGGGTTTTGGGGTGGAACTGGCAGCTAGATATGAGAGTTGCTGCAAAATACTTCGTTGCTGTACTTTAATGTTCTTGAGACCGAGCGGCGCTTTTTTTGCAGAGGCAATACGACTTTCCAAAATCGGCAAGTTGTCCAGATCGATCCCTTTAAGAAAGGAGTAAGCCAAACGCGATCTACTTGGCAACTGCTCTGGTGTCATTTGCTCTCGATCGCATAATTGCTCGATCGCTTCAAGCGAGTTAGTGACAAATGCCTTAAAAGCAGTAATCTCCTGGGAGGGGATGCCGCTATTCAAGCTATCTTGTGCCGTTTGAGCCGCCTTGACGACTCCACGAATTCGGAGCGTCATTTCTTCTTACGGCTAGTTCTCTTGCGAGGAGTCTTTTTCGCGGGCGGAGCCTTTTGCATTCCCATTCCTTTCGGTATGGACGGGGATGGAGTCGATCGCTCGGAGTCCGGCAGAGCTAATCCCCCCTGAATCAAATTTTTCAGCGCATTGGTAGTCAGGTCGGGAGGAGCGGATTTGAGGCTGGCGTTGTACTGTTGTTGAAATGCTTGAATGCCTTCGGGAGCGGTCATGTCAAATCCAGCTTGATCACCCATCATCATAAATGCTTTGGCAATACCACCTCTGGAGGGATCGCTCATCATGTTGGGAAATTGGGATGCCAGCGATTCCAGATATTTGACGATCGCCTTGGCGCTGCGAAGGTTGTATTCCCGTTGGAGAAACTGCCAGAAGGCAACCAGTTCGGGAATGGCATCTTCGGCTTCAGCTGGATCGAAAATGGTGACTTTGCGCGGCAGAGTATATTCCATCAGGGTTTGTACGTTCCCTTTCGTCATTTTGGGCAGCGTCGTCTCGCCGTAGTTGTAGCCCATTTCAATGAAGGTGCCAATCCAACCGCCACCTTCTGGGTAATTCTTGAGGTGGGCTTCTCCTTCAGGAGAGTTGACAAATTGTTCGATCGCGCCACTGATGTAGTTGTCGAGAATCGGTTCAACATCATCGTAGGAGAGACGATCTAGCTGACGAATGTTAAAGGGCATATTCATCGATCTTCAAGTCTCATGCTTTTCATTCTGCCACTAGACGCTCGCGCTTTGTCGATCGCTTGTTCGATTGCCAAAGGCTGTATTCTATGTCAAGCAGTGAATTGGGTCATTTAGCAACTATCAAAATTTAGTCATACTCGTTTGAATCCGTGTGATGAAATTTTGGATGCGGGTAAAGTGTGCGCCTTGCCAGTAAATTTGAGCGCAATCCTGACAAATTGAGAATCGATCGTAAAATTCTCTTGTTTTAGGTGGGAGGCGATCGCCGATCTCTTTTTTAGTTACAGATTGCAACAAACCATTGCAGCGCAAACATCTTTGTAAAGGTGCGATCGCGTTAAATAAATCGAAGCGTCGCAAGACTTCCACTACTTGCTTGAACGGATCTTGTTGGCGCACGCAGTAGCCGTAAATTACAATACTACGCTTCAATAAACCCCGATCTTTTGTTAATACAATTCGGTTTTCGCGGCTAGAAATTTTAGCTAACTCTTCATCCTCGTAATCATTTTGATACAAGGTGTCGAAGCCCAACAAACGCAAGTAGGTAGCAAGTTTGCCCAAATGGATATCCAGAACAAACTGGATCTGTGCTAATTGTGGTGGTCGCACGCGAGAGGGAGAAGTTACCTCAACTTTTACTGAAATAGGATAAACGCTAACGCGATCGCCATCGCCAATTAAATCGGAAAAATCAACCGATTCACCGTTGACTAAAATTAAGTCAACTTCTGGATGCGGTATGCCCAAAGCTTCGATCGCGTCTTTGACGGCTACCTTTTGGGGCAATTGATGCACAAACCAAACCCGTCTTTTCACTGGAGGCAAAAAGTCATTTAGTTCGGCATGAAATTGAAAATAAACTCGCTCCATCAGCATTTCACGCTAGTTTGCTCAACAGGAAGGCAGGATTACAATTGCCCTTACCGAGATCTTTTCTGCTTCACTAGTCTGAAATATTCTAAGCCTTCACTAGCGATCTGAACATACTGCTTGAGGTCAAATTTATCTGCACTTGCCTCACTCGCAAACGAGTTTTCGCTACCCAAAATTGCTGTTCGCGTTGCTTTGCCCAGTCAATAGAAGCTGCACGATGTCAGTATACGGAGAATATTTAAAACTACCATTACTCATCCATACTTATTATATATTTGCGGAATCTACGCAAGACATTTCTACTACAGGAGTTACGCAGTTGAACCAAAGGTAGGATAAAACAAAAGAATGAACCCACCTAAGTACAACGAGTATGATTACATTAACTTTCTGATTGCAACGCACAAAGCATATAGTGGCACGGAAGCTCAGCGAGTCCAACCAGAGTCCGACAATCCGCCAGCCCATGATGCCATTACCCGTTTGCTACATCGGATGGAGCCATCACCAGAGGTGCTATGGATAGAAGCACAGCAGCACGTTAGCTTAAACACGGGCATTTTGGTGATTGACGATTCCACCCTCGACAAGTTTTATGCCGAGAAGATGGAATTAGTGACACGGCACTGGTCTGGAAAGCATGGACGGGTGGTGCAAGGAATTAACCTAATTACCCTGTTGTGGACTGAGGGCGATCGCCACATCCCTTTAGATTATAGGTTTTACGAGAAGTTAGTCGATAGGGCAACCAAGAACGACCATTTTCGCGCCATGCTACAAACAGCAAGGGCAAGAGGGTCTGCCCCTGAATGTGTAGTGTTTGATAGTTGGTACAGCAGTCTAGACAACCTCAAACTGATTCGCAGCTATAACTGGATTTGGTTGACGCGGCTCAAATGCAACCGTCATGTCAATCCTGACAACACAGGCAATCGTCCTTTAAGTGATGTAGATATTGCATCTACAGGTAGCGTGGTACATCTCAAGGGCTACGGTTTTGTCAAAGTATTCAAGATTGTTACCCCAGACGGTGACATTGATTACTGGGCAACCAACAATTTGACTCTAACTGAGTTACGGCGATTACAACTGGCTGAATTTGCTTGGGCAGTTGAGGAGTATCATCGGGGGCTAAAACAGTGTTGTGGGGCAGAGCGGGCGGGCATTGTCAACTTAATGGGATAAATCCGAAAATCGGCACGATAATTCCTGAGTAGCCAGCTTGGCTAATTTTAAGCAG
>NZ_RSCK01000171.1:0-6970 GCF_003991895.1 Chroococcidiopsis cubana SAG 39.79 | reverse complement strand
TCTAAATCTCAGCATTGACCAAAAAGTGGTCACTTCAACAGGATTGACCGCTTTTTTCTTGATTTAGTCTAAACTCCAGTATCTACCTTTTGATTAATAACAACTGTAAAATTGCTTAATTCAATAGCTTAAAAGCCAATCTTCAAGCAAATAGTTCTGTTTAATAAAATTTTAATAAAGTAGTTGGCATTCAGCGATCGCTAGTGAAATAGTGAAAATAACCAACAGAATTATTTGCATCTACATCGAGTGATTTAATTCTGGTAATCTACTAACTCCGATAGCGAATAGTTGCTAAACCATCAGTGGTTTGAGCTTAAAAACATAAGATAAATAAATAAACAAACAGCTAGAGACAAAAGCCAATGGTTCCAGTTAACTTTAAAAAAATAGCAACAAAAAAAGAAGTAGTTGCTCTGCTTGAGTATTTAAAACAGGAAACAGGTACAGCCATTCAAATTCATGATGCTGATGGCAAAAGAATAGTAGGAGTAGGTAGTGAAAACTCAACACATAGGTATCCAATTGAATTTGCCGACCGTGTTATTGGCTGGATTGCTGGTAGTGAAAAAGCTATTGCTATTGTTAACCTGATTTCTTACTTACTAAAACAGGAATTTGAGAAAAAGGCGCTGGCAAACGAATTATTAGAGAAATATCGAGAGCTGACTTTGCTCCACGATATTACGACTCAGATTACTGCTAGCTTAGAATTAAAAGAAGTTGCCCAACTGGTTATTGAGGGTGTTGGGAAACTAATTGAAGCTACAGGCGGATCGATTTTACTCCTGAATCAAAAAACAGGAGAGTTAGAATCTCTATCATCTGTTGGTCAAGCTTTTCCATCTCAAGAATCTTTGAAGTTATGTGGAGGACTTATTGGTCGGATTGCTGACACAGGTAAAGGCGAGATTGTCAATGATATTACTGCCGATCCTAGATTTGGCGAGTATCAAGGACCGATCAAATCTTTAATTTGCGTCCCACTGAAGACGAAAGAACAAATGAATGGGGTGATATTTTTTTGGAGCCAAGAAGTAGATGAGCTGAGCGAGAGAACCGCGCTCTCATACAATTCTGAAGACTTAAAAATTCTGACGATGTTTGCTTTCCACGCAGCAGTAGCAATTGAGAAGGCTCTCCTTTACGAACAAAGTTGCATTTCTGCGACTGTTGCTCAAGCACAAGCTCAACAGTTACAGCAAGCTTTATATGAATTGCAACATACCCAAGCTCATCTAATTCAGAGTGAGAAAATGTCTAGTTTGGGACAGCTAGTAGCAGGAATTGCTCATGAGATCGACAGTCCCGTGAACTTCATTCATGGTAATCTCGCTTACATAAGTAATTATGCTCAAAATTTATTAAATTTGATCGAACTTTATCAAAAATATCATCCTAGCGATCGCGTTCAAATTCAAGAATTGATGGCGAACATTGACTTAGAATTTCTCTTAGAGGATTTACCAAAAACACTAAATTCAATGAAAGTAGATGTAGGACGCATTCGTAAAATTGCGCTGTCACTGCGTAACTTCTCTCGCTCTGATGAGTTAGAAATGAAGCCGATAGATATTAATGAAGGGATTGATAGTACTCTGCTGATTTTAGATAGTCGCCTGAAAGCAATCAGCAAGCATTCTGGAATTCGGATTGTTAGAGAATATGGCAAATTGCCTTTGATTGACTGTTATTCTAGTCAAATTAATCAAGTATTTATGAGTATTCTTGCTAACGCAATCGATGCTGTGGAAAATCAGAGCGAAGCTGGAACCATTACCATTCGTACAGAAGTCATGGAAGTCGAAAATGAAAGTTCCTTAGCTTTAGGAATGTGGCAGCTTGAAGACAAATTTACCGCTCATTCTAGTTTCTCCTTCTCTAGTCCCCACGTCGTTATTCGTATTCAAGATAATGGCGCTGGAATTAGCGAGGAAGTTCGCGATCGCATATTCGAGCCTTTCTTTACAACGAAAACTGCTGGTAATGGCGCTGGTTTAGGTCTTTCTATCAGTCACCAAATTGTTGAGAAGCACGGAGGAGTTTTAAAGTGTTTTTCCGAACCAGGACACGGAGCCACATTCTGTATTCAAATTCCGATTAAGCAAACAATGATGTTGCAACCTATATTCAGCTCGGCAAATGGAAATAAAGTATTTAATTCAGAATTATCGCTAGCTGGCATCATTTAAAGGTAGTTATCCTAGAATTTTCAATATTCTCAAATTTATTGTTATCTATCTTCAGCCTTCCATCTAAAGTAGTAGGTAAATCAATGCAGAATCAGACTCAAATCAATTCCATTCATCAGTTAGTTGAACTTCAAGTCTTAAAAACTCCTGATGCCGTAGCAGTTGTTTTTGAAAACCAACAACTGACTTATCGAGAATTGAATGAAAGAGCAAATCAACTAGCACATTACCTACAGGCATTGGGAGTTAAGCCAGAAGTTTTAGTAGGAATTTGTGTCGATCGCTCTTTAGAGATGATTGTGGGGCTTCTAGGCATTCTCAAAGCTGGTGGAGCGTATCTACCCCTTGACATGTCATATCCTATCGATAGACTGCGATACATGTTAGAAGATGCTCAGGCTCCTATTTTACTAACTCAAAGCCATCTCAGCGATCGTCTTCCCAAGTGTAACAGTCATGTTGTTTATCTAGATAGCGATTGGCAGGCGATCGCTCAATATACAAGAGCAAATCCTCAAAGCAAACTTACTTTAGACAATTTGGCATATGTGCTATATACCTCTGGCTCAACTGGAAGACCAAAGGGAGTGGCTATGCCACAGCATCCTTTAGTGAACTTATTAACCTGGCAAATACAAAATTTCAGATATCCAGTAGCTAGAACTTTACAGTTCACACCTGTTAGCTTTGATGTCTCCTTCCAAGAAATTTTTTCAACTTTATCTTCTGGTGGCACTTTAGTTTTGGTGTCAGAGTCAATCCGACGAAATGCTGAAGCACTGCTGCATTACCTGAGCGCACAGGCTATTGAGCGTTTATTTCTTCCATATATTGCACTTCAGCATTTAGCTGAAGTCGCTAAAACTAAACTCAATTTACCGATTTATTTACGAGAAATCATTACAGCTGGAGAACAGCTAAAAATTACTAACTCAATTGCACATTGGTTTAGTCATCTTAAAGAGTGTACATTGGAAAACCAGTATGGACCTTCTGAAAGCCACGTAGTAACTGCATATAGACTCTCAGGCTCATCTAAAAACTGGCTTCATTTACCACCAATTGGACAGCCTATTGCGAATACCCATATCTATTTGCTAGATCCAAACTTACGCCGCAAAGAAGATCCGTGCCAACTAGTTGCTACCGGAGAAATAGGAGAACTGGCAATTGGTGGGGTAGCTTTAGCGCGAGGCTATCTTAACCAACCGGAATTGACAGATAATAAGTTCATTCCTAACCCCTTTAGCAACGAAACAGAAGCGCGACTCTATAGAACTGGGGATTTAGCACGTTACCGACCAGATGGCACTCTTGAGTATATAGAACGGATTGACGCTCAAGTTAAAATTCGCGGTATTCGCATTGAGTTAGGTGAGATCGAAGTTATTCTCAGTCAACATCCTTTAGTAAAAGATGTTGTAGTCGTTGCTCGTGAGGATTCATCAGATAACAAGCGCTTAGTGGCTTACATTGTTATTGAAGACGCTCGGCTTACTAGAGACAAAGATGAGATAGCTGTACATCTTCGCACTTTTGTTCAGGAGCAGCTGCCTAATTGCATGGTTCCATCTGCTTTTATGTTTCTTGATACACTACCACTGACTCCCTCCGGTAAAGTCGATCGCAGAGCGCTTCCTACGCCCAGTCAAAGTAGACCTGCTTTAAAAGAGGATTTGGTGCTACCTCGAACTCAGATAGAGAAGAGTTTATCAGAAATCTGGTCACAGGTTCTTAGTATTCAGCCAGTAGGAGTTTATGACAATTTCTTTGACTTAGGTGGAAATTCTCTACTAGCCATTCAAGTAATATTTAAAGCGAGAGAAGTTTTTCAAATAGAGATCCCCATAGTTGCTTTATTTGATACCCAGGCAATAGCCACTCTTGCTGAGTTTATCAATGCCGCTATTAGCTCAAAGACGGCAGCAACCAGCGATGATAGCACTATTGCTGATTTGGAAGCGGATGCTGCCTTGGTTCCTACTATCAACCTCGACCATCTCTCAACAGCAATTAAGACTGAACCAGATAATATCTTCATTACTGGAGTTACGGGCTTTTTAGGAGCCTTTTTACTCTATGAACTTCTAGAGCAGACTCAAGCTAACATTTATTGTCTCGTTCAAGCCACCGATCCCGAAATAGGTAAACAAAAGATCCAAAGTAATCTTGAGAAATATCTACTATGGGACAAAAAAAATAATTCTAGAATCATTCCAATTACTGGAGATTTATCAGAGCCGTTATTGGGAGTTTCTGAAGAACAGTTTCTGGCTTTAGCTCGCAAAATCGATGTGATTTACCACAATGCTGCATACATTAATCTGATCTATCCTTATACCGCTCTTCGCGCAACTAACGTTTTCGGTACTCAAGAGCTTTTAAAACTAGCAACCCAGATCAAAGTTAAACCTTTCCACTTTATCTCTACTCTTGACGTATTCCAAACTTCACGAGCATTTGGAACTAACTTGATTACAGAACAGGACGAACTGAATCCAAGCGAAGCAATTCGTTTTGATGGTTATACCAAGAGTAAGTGGGTATCTGAGAAAATGGTCACAACTGCTCAATTGCGAGGACTGCCCGTTTCTATATACAGACCAGCAATGATTACAGGGCATAGCAAAACAGACGTGGCGAATGTAAACGATCTGATGAACCGATTAATCAAAGGATTTGTTCAACTTGGATATGCTCCTAGTTTCGATATGATGTTTAATATAGCTCCAGTAGATTATTTCAGCAAAGGGGCAATATACATATCTAGACAAGAAGAATCTCTGGGAAAAACATTTAACTTTATTAATCCTCAGCCAGTATCAATGACTCAATTTGTTGAAACTATCAATACCTGCGGTTATTCAGTACAACAAGTTTGTCATAAACAATGGGAAGATTTACTGAGGAACAATATAGAGTCATTAGACAGCATAGTATCTGTGCTAACTTCAAAAACCTCAGAGAAAGGCTTGAGCTATTTAGAAAAATGTTCAGTAGGAGCGAACTTGACTAGCTATAAAAATGTTATAAACGGACTTAAAGGAACTACAATTGTTTGTTCCCCAATCAATGCTCAGTTGCTGAGTACATACTTGTTTTACTATATCCGAAGTGGTTTTCTTAAAATGCCAGAAATCTGCAATGGCAAACAACCTGTCATGTCTCTATCTATGTAAGCTTTGACTCTTCTCAAAAGCTATCTTGAACAGTCCTCATTCGTTTGCTACTTCTTATACCAGATAGAAAGCGCTCCAAGGCAATGTCTTTCTGGCTGAAGTCAGAATGAGGACATTTACTTTGTATGCTGTGCTAAGTGTGATGTGAGCTTACAATCCAAATCTATGCTTGAGATGCTAAGCTGTTAATTTTGAAATTAATCTGGGAACTATAGGTTTGGTTGAGTAAGTTAAATCATATTTTGTATCTCTGTAAAGAGATTGATGTAGGGATATGCTGCTGAATACTGCAAAAAACCCCATTAAGAAATCAATTGCTTCCAGACTATTTACTCATGTACTAGCAAGTGCTTTAGTAGGGTTAGCTGGAATGTCCTGTTTTTTCTATCAAGCATTAGAAAATCGAGCTAAAGAAGAAATTCAAAGTAATCTCAGCACGCAAGTCAAGTCAATTGAAGGAGAGTTTGCTAAAGCTGAGCAACTGAATTTGAGTTTAGTTGCTACAGTCAAGACCATGCATCGTCTGAGTATCAAAGACGCAAATGCATATAAACAGATAGTTTTCGAGCTGTTTCAGCAACGTTCATCTCTAATGTTGGCTCTTGGTTTTGGTCAGGAGCCTTTCCAACTTCTGCTAGATCGTCAATCGTTTTGGCCATACTTTTTCCTAGATCAGGATACTCCCGATCAAGTGGGACAACCTCTAGCACCACCACATAATCATATTCGGTTTGCAGATGTATGTGAGGTTGATAGTAAATGCCGCGAACAAGAATTTTACAAATTACCTGTGGTAATAAAAAAAGCTATTTGGTTAGAGCCGTACCAATGGTCTGGAATTACCATGACTACTACTGGAGCGCCAATATATGATGATAACAACAAGCTAATTGGAGTTACTGGATTAGATATAAATGTGACAGCTCTTAGCGCTCAAGTACAAACTCCCAAAAGCTGGAAATCGGGTTATCTAGCAATTATAAGTGAAAAAGGAAACCTGCTTACTTATCCTCCAGATCCCCAAAAGGCTAAGGCACTGTCAACATACAAGGATATACCCGAATTAAAGGCTGTATGGCAAAAGATATCGAATGGTAAAGCTGGATTAATTCAAGCTGAGGGACACTACTGGGCATACGAGCGAGTTAAAGGTACAAACTGGTTGACGATCGCATCAGTGCCTCAATGGGTTGTGCTGGGTCCCGCGTTAACTATTACTGTGGGAGGAGCGCTGGGAGCGGCTATCATCCTGGCTTTAGTTGTTGCCTTCTTTATCCGCAGACTGAATCAGCGCTTACAACACATTATGGCTGAGTGCGATCGCCTAGCAGAGATAGATTTGCAAAGGACGCGCCGACTTAACCAAGCATCTGAAGTAATTGCTAGCAATACGTTTCAGCAGTCTGAAGCGAGGAATACAGATGAACTGGAAGTTTTAGAGCAAGCTTTTAATAAGATGGCAGCCCAGCTAGAAGCATCATTTGAAGAGCTAGAACTGCGAGTTCAAGAGCGCACGGCTTATTTACTAACCAGAGCATAGAATAGTGAACAGTTTTAGGTTGCGGCGTAAGCAACATGTTTCTCACGAAAAAAGTTTTG
>NZ_RSCK01000170.1:0-6984 GCF_003991895.1 Chroococcidiopsis cubana SAG 39.79 | reverse complement strand
CTGTAGGGGGCTGCCATACTAATTCCCAATTGCTCTGCTATCCCTACTATAACGTCCTAATTTAACTTCGTAGTGCTATATTGCCAAGAATTTATCCTCGCCAGAAGGTGTAGCTTATCATGCGGATGGAATTGCCGTGGTAGCTGAAACTGGTACGCAAAGCGTCAGAGCGATCGATATTAATACTGGAAAGAGTTTAACCCTGAAGCAGAACTTACCAATCGGCTTACCGGGCTTTCCAGATGGACCTCCACCTTATGGACTCACAGGAGTGGCGATCGCAGGGGATACAGTTTACGTCACTGGAGATCTAGACAATTCCATTCGGACGCTGAAGCTTGACTTCAGCATTCGCCACAAGCTCAGGCAATGATTTCGGCTCTCGATCCAAATTGTTCTCATTTTCTGCAATTCTTGCTGTAGCGATCCATTTCAATTTCGCCGATCGCGTCTTGCTAGCGGACAGAACAAGTAGCAGAGGTAGACCAGGCATTGTGAGGAGGCGAGGTCGGTGCTTGTGCGACTAAAGTAAGATTGCCATCACTATCCGATATCCATCCTTGCGCCTCTACTATTTCATTTTGGGAGGGCTTAACAGCTTTTTCATTTTGCCAATTCTTGCCTATCTTGCCTTTACTGTTGTCAATAGCTGAATTCTTCGCTGAAGAATCCAATGCTACCCAATCTACCTGCACGTTGTTATTCGTGAGAACATCTGTAGGGTTAGGTGGCAAGCCACCACGTCCGGTAATAATAAATTGGCTGCGATCGTTTCCTGTACGAGGCTGACAGGCTTGAGAAACTTCGGTTGTGACTGGTACAGAAGGCAGATTGACTAAACTACGATTGAGTTTGACTTCCGGTGTATTGATATTGATTGTACCGCTCAAATCAGGACTGGTTCGGGAGAATGCTGTGATATTATTTGTGGCTAGCTGTTGCGGATCGAGCCTAGTTGAGTTGTCACCTGCCAGTAAACTCATTAAGTCCGATCGCGTCAGCTGTTGCATTCCGAAAATGCTGTCGGAGTCAATCCGAATGCTGCCACCCAAACCATTAAAAGCATTGGCAGTGATGTCGCTATTTTCATTTGGGGCAGCAATAATGAACCCATGATGATTGTCGATGGAGATGTTACCGCCATCTCCACCAGCACCAGCAATCCCCGCAGTAGTAGAGATTTGGCTACCACGACGTAGGGTTAGGAGGTTTATTGCTTTTAAGCTGATGTTGCCGCCATTTCCCGACGCGGCTGTAGCTAAGATTCCCGCTTTATTATCCAGCTCGATCGAGCGAGAGTCAACCTCTATGTCTCCAGCAATTCCCTGCCCAAAACTGTCGGCATTTAGTAGAGCGCCATTGGCGATCGAGAGCGATTGCGTTGAGACGTTAATATTGCCGCCGGAGCCTGTAGATCCGGCATCTGTGTCAGCAAACAACCCACTGGCAGCACCCTGATTGCGTACAACTGGTCTGCCAATTAAAGCGAATCGTTCGGCATACGTTGGATCGCTGCCTGAGAGGGTAATACTGTCAGTTGCATCCACTATAATATTGCCAGCATTACCACCATCACGACTGGTAGTGAGAATTTGTCCGCCATTGAGGACGTTGAGTGTATTGACATGAATTTTGATATTACCTCCATTTCCACGTGCATTAGTGGCAGTGCCAATAACAGCACCATCAGTCAGCGAGAGTGAATTAGCTGTAATATTAATTTCTCTGCCGTTACCTATAGATCCCCGTTCTAGAGTGCTAAAGGCATTACTGGATCTTCCATTCGAGCCAACACCATCAAAGGAAACTGCACCTTTGGCGTTAATTGTCACACTTCCAGCATCTCCTTGTCCAAAACTAGCAACGAATAACGATGCACTATTGGTGGCAGCGAGTGAGTGAGTGTCGATCTTAATCTCTCCAGCGTTGCCCCGTGCTGTCCCAAAAGCGGCACTGCCTAAGCCACTGGATTCTCCATTGCTTCCTACTCCATCTAAGAAGATATTGTTGGCATTAATTGTTACAGTACCAGCATCACCCTGCCCGTGAGTGTGGGCAACAATATTCGCACCACCTGATACAGTTATCTTAGGTGCATTGAGAGCGATCGCACCCCCATTACCAACGGCATTGCGAAACACTTGACTACCTACGCCAGAGCTAAATCCATTGCTACCGACACCATCGATCGAAATGGCATCGCTAGCATTAATCGTTATGCTGCCAGCATTCCCCTGCCCTTCAGTGTGGGCAATTATCTCAGCACCATTTGATAAAGACACGCTTTCTGCATCGATCGCAATCTTGCCCCCATTGCCTCTGCCTGTTGAGTTCAGGTTAGCAGCAAGGGTGGTTGCTTCTCCACGACTGCTGACTCCATCAAACAAGGCGGTATCGAGTGCCTTAATTGCGATATTGCCAGCATTCCCTTGCCCCTGACTGTTAGTAAGCAATTGAGAGCCATTGGTAAAAAAGAGCGATCGCCCAGCAATACTAATATCGCCTGCATTGCCAATTCCTATTCCTAAGTTGGAAATCGTTGCATTATCGACTGAAACGTTTCCGCGAGCATTAAGTGCAATTTCTCCAGAGCGATCGCCTAGAGATTGGAAATTCAAATCTATTCCAGCTTGCAAATTGCTACCTGAGAGGAGATCGATATTGTTAGCGTTAATATTTATACTGCCTCTACCGTCACCATTAACCGCAATTTTTGCGTCATCAGTGACGCTAATATCCTGAAAATTAGCGGTGTTTTGGTAATCTAGTAACCAGCCAGAATTCGCTGATACTAAACTGACAGCGTTAGCGGCTGCCATACTGCCTAACTCGATTCGTCCTCCCTTAGCTGTCATGTGTCCGCCTGCGATCGCCACTTCTCCACCAACCAACCCTAAAGTTGCTCCTGGCTGAACGGAGAGTCCCACGATTTCGCCGCGACTATTGGTGACGCGGGAAGAGTTGACGATTTTTCCAGGATTTGACTCTAGCTGCAAACCAACAGGTACGCTAATCGTCAGTAGAGGTGAAGGGGTTTGAGGATTAGTGGCACTGAATTGAAAGCCATCGGCAAACTTGATGCTACTGGCTGTACTTGCAATAAATGAGCCACCAATATTTAAGGCAGCATTGGAATCAAAAATGATGCCATTAGGATTGAGTAGGAATAGGTTGGCAGTGCCATTGGCTCGAATTAATCCATCTATATTAGATATTGACCCACCCGTCACCCGACTAATAATATTTTGAATGTTGGTTGCATTGTTAAAGTGAGCTGTCGTGTCAGTGGGGACAGAAAACTGTTCAAAACTGTGAAATAAGTTTGCACCTGCTTCGGTTCCGCCAGAAACAGTTGTGATGTTGTCCTGCATTGTGACAGTAGAATTATTAGGTAAAGTACCATCGGGTAGAATCTGGGCAATAGCAGGATTTTCTAAAAGAGCGTTAGCGAAGCTTAACGAAGTTATCGCTCCGCCTAGCACTAACCAATTCCCAAGCGTCAATTTCCAGCCATAAATTTGCATATACACTCTGACATGACTACGAGCTGCTAATTATCTCTCCTGCGGGTAACATTTTACACAATATATGCTGCTGCAAGGTCTGTCAAGCCTAGAGAGTGTTATGAACTTTCACTTTCTTCACTCACTACAGTTTTTGTTTTGTACTTAGGAGTTACATAACTTAATTATTTATCAATCGATAACAACGGAATTTCAAAAGCTCTAAAATATTAGGCAATGTTTCACCAGTAGGAGCGAAATTAGAAAAGAACCAATTCATCAAATCCCGACTGTAAAAGGAGTCAACTCATGAATAATCTAGACCAGAATTGGAATAACATATTCGATCAGTATACGACAGATGGGTCATGCCCTACAAAAGTGTGGGATAGGTAGCGATGTCATTCCAAGTCCAAGGACGATCGGTTAAATCTGCTCGCTGTGCGGCTGTAGTTCCCAGGCATGAATGCCGCCATATCCAGTCGAAATAGCTGATAACAAGTCTCACAGTAACCTCGGTCTCTTGCCACAGCTTGCTAAATTTGTTCTGCCGTCGATGCCAGCGCCCAGTTTGCTGCCGTAGAATAGCGTTGGTACGCTCCAATCGTTGCGTCAAGGCTTGACTGATGTAATGGTCAACTTCTGGAGCGCAGAACTCGCTCATATCCTTGCCAGCCATCAGTACCCCACTCCTTACAATCGGTCTTAGCTTCAGTACTAACCACTAACTCCTGCGCTAAGGAGTCGGTATGCTTACCAACGCGACCACACAGGATCAACCCACTCAATTGAGCCAAACTTAGAGCGATCCAGCAATCTCCCGCTTCGAGTTCATCCGGCGGGCTGTGATGAAGTGTTTTTTTCCACAAATGACCACAACTCATCCGCAGCAATCGCATCCGTACTAACATTTTGAACTTCGGCATTATGTACCATCTGCGCTTTTTGAGCCGCTACTTGAACAATACTGACTACAGTATCGTAAGCTAAGCCACTAATACGACTGATACCCCGCAAACTGCTGCCGAGACTCATGGGATTGCAGCACAATCCTCACATCTTCTTCGCTCACTTGACGGCGATAGTAAAGAGTATCGAAAGTATCGGTAAAGGTTTGTTGGCAACTAGGACAGAAGTAGCGTTGGCAACATGAACTCGTCTTACCGTGTTTATGCGGTTTTTCATGACCATACAAGGGACATTTCACTGGACTGTTCAAGATTGACTACGCCTTATTCAGTTTAGCAGTCCCACACTTCCCTACTGCACGACCGAAAATTGGGGCATCGGATTAGCTAGCACTTGCTAATCTCGTCTGCGACTCCGTAACATTGCTCCAAAAAATGAATAGTTAAATGTTAAACAAAATGGTGATTATCATGTTGTTTAATGTTGAATTATTAATGGAACAGCAATCCTCACAGCACGTTAGCAGCACCTTCGGAACTACAATCTATCTTGCCAGGATTTGGGATTACGTCTACTGTGAAAACAAGCGATGACAGAAACGACTTCTTGCTCAAAGATATAAAGAATTCCGTAGGGGAAGCGTCGAATTAATGCTCGTCTTGCTTGTTTATAGATTGTTGGATAAGCTAAAGGGTTACTTCCAATGCTTGAAAGGCAGGCATCGACTGCACGAACAAATTGCGAACCTAACCCTAAACTCTGCGCTTCATACCACTCAAAAGCATCTTGAATATCCAATTCTGCCTCTGGGCGAATAATCAGCTCATAGCTCATTAGGCTCGACCCAGACGTTGTTTCACTTCTTCCCAGGTCGAGCCTAATGTTGGCTCTTGCTGATACCGTTTTAGTCGGCGGTCGAGTTCCTGACATTGGGCATCAGTTAATGGAGGCTCATTCTGCTGGTCTAGAATACTATCCCACAGGTCTTCAGCCAGTTGAATACGTTGGGCGATGCTAAGTTGAGAAATTTCAACTTTGAGGAAAGGGTGAGTACTCATGGAAATAGCGCAGGTGCAATAGATGCTGTTATTTTAAATCCTATCATTTTCCACAACTGACCCCGTAATCTTTCTCCATCACTTCCAAGTACCTCAACTGCCTCGGTGTCAAATATAACGACCGCTGTATCGTCTCCAAAATCGCATAATCCACCACTTCTAACTCGGCTTTCAACAAGTTGCTAACTCGCGACGAAACTGACAATAAACTTATACGATCGCCCTCACTCATATCTATAGATTCCACTTCTTCTTCCCTACACTGGATTGTCTCACCCTTCAGGCTAATATAAATGTGGTAGAAATGCTCGCTGATATGTTGAACGATCCCCCAATATCCATCGTAAGCCCGCAAGTCTGCGTGACGGTAAGCTCGCACTACGACCGCATCCTCAACTCGACATTGATTGCGATCGCACAACGGAACATGAGTGCGCTCCTTGACCACATCCACAATACTGCGTTTTGCTGCATTTTTATCCGATAACAGCATTGTGGCAACCGCAGTAGAGACATCTTTCTCGGTTAGGGGGCGATCGCCTGCAATTTCTCCTGCTTGGGACAGCGCCAGCGAATAATATTCTGGCTTCAGCTTGGATAAAGGGCGCAACTGACGTTCTGGCATTGTCCCCACCGGAAGATTGAGATACTCTTTCTCTATCCGTCCCGCTTGCAATTCTTTTTGTAGAGTCGAGCGAGCTTTAACAAAATAGTTGGATAGCATCAGCTGTTTCATGCTGGAATAGCCAAGCGCCTTGTAGCCTTCTCTCATTTCTAGCTCTACCAGCAGTACGCGGATTTGAATGCAATGCTGGTTAATTTGCTCTACCGCTGCCCTTGCCTCTAATGCAGTCATCGGAGAAGCAACGCTCAATACTTCAACATCAAACGTTTCAATATCAACTGAGGTTCCCACGGGAACCTCGTTTAACATTAAACGATTTGTGGATCGCTCTTTAGAGCGATTAGCCGACTCCAGTGCCACAACCTGCTCGCTCTCCAACTCAATTGCTGGTTGCTCTAACTCCAATGATGACAGCGGTATTCTTTCTCTTGCACCACCATCCAGTGCTACGATGCCTGCGTCAGCAGAGGGCAGAGCCGTAATTTCTCCTGACATCCCAGCCAACAGAGGATGAACTGCAATCATCACGCGATCACCAATCCGAAAATTGTAACCAGCAACATCCGTGCTGCTTCGGGTCTGATTATTCATAGCACAAACCCCGCTCTAGTTGGTTGTCAATTTGGGCGATCGCTATTACCCGATCGCATTGTTGTTGATGCTTTCTCTGCTTGATTTTCTCAATCTGCTCTTTGCACATCCTCAATCCCGACTCACACACCTGTCGCCCAACATCAAAACTGTCGAGCGACCGCTGCATGAACTCGGTAACCGATACGACAAACCGATTCACCGTCACTACCTGTTGTCGCTGGCTAAGGACGGGGAGTTGCAGTCTCCCCTCAGAATCTCGCGATTCTGCCTCGCCTTCAAAACCGTGCTTAACAGT
>NZ_RSCK01000169.1:0-7049 GCF_003991895.1 Chroococcidiopsis cubana SAG 39.79 | reverse complement strand
GAACTTGCATCTGCCAGGTTTCAAGGTCTTTGGAATGATTAGTGTTTAAAACCACTGATTGCCGCCGATCTCCCCCGAAAAAAATCGCTCTCTCTCAGTACGAGCGCTTCTCCCAACCAAAGAAATCAATGTAGGCTGGGTAGACGCTGACTTAAACGTTTTATCATTTTTCTTTTCCTCAACTAATATTTTGGACTAGTCTAATAATGGTCCCACTGCTAAGCCAATGCGCCCGGCGACGGATTGCATTCTTTGTGCCTCATGTGAGGTGAAGTGTCGAGGGCGAAACGTACCAACGTGAAATACCCCAATAACTCGATCTTTAGCCAGTAAAGGTACGCCTAACATTGAGTGCAGTCCTTTTTTTCGTAAAATTGTACTAAAAACATTTGCCTGCGCTAGATCGTAGACGATCGCTAGTTCCCGACTGGCAGCGACCTGACCGGCAAAGCCCTGTCCTATAGGTATTTTGACTTTTGTTTCTATTTCTTCTTCCAGCCCCAAAGTAGCACTTACGGTTAGTTGCTGCTCGCTGGCTGTACGTAGTAGCACTGTAACTGTATCAAC
The DNA here is from genome assembly GCF_003991895.1 of Chroococcidiopsis cubana SAG 39.79. Classification (NCBI taxonomy): domain Bacteria; kingdom Bacillati; phylum Cyanobacteriota; class Cyanophyceae; order Chroococcidiopsidales; family Chroococcidiopsidaceae; genus Chroococcidiopsis; species Chroococcidiopsis cubana. The sequence continues at coordinate 6,482 of NZ_RSCK01000169.1, read as the reverse complement.
GTGCATGACTTGGCGAATACATTCGAGTAGGTCGTATAGCAGATTGTTGACGACGAATTGAGAAGATAAACTTCGAGCGCGCGGCTGAGCGCTTTGGTGGCTGAGCCGCGCAGTCATTTCCATTTGGCTCAAGGAAGAACTGAGCGAAAACAGGCGGTTGTTGTCTTCAAATACGTGAACGTGTTCAAGAACGCTGCTTCGCTCGACTAGCTTGAGTGGCTTGCGGTTAGAGATTATCCGCGCTGGTACGCCTACTGCAACTGAGTCTGGTGGAATATCTTGAGTTACGACTGCTCCAGCACTAATAATGCTACCCCGACCGATAGTGACACCATCAAGAACTTTGACTCCATATCCCAGCCAACAATCATCTCCAATCGAACAATGTTTGCCACTTTTGACATCACCAGACACATCAATACAAGTATATGGTCCAATAAACGTCTGTTTGCCAATCTCAATCTGGCAGTTTTCGCCGCCGCCAATCTCAACTCCACGTTCTAGAACTACGCGCTCGCCAATCGAAATCCTACAGTTATTTTCTGATGCATTGACCCGTACCCCTCGGTAAATGCAAACGCGATCGCCGACTTCAAGATTACGAGTCCCGCTAAATTCAACACCGTCTTGAAGATAAACTGCTTTACCTATATGTTTAAAAATTGTGCGATATATTTGATTGCGTAAAATTACGGCTGATGCAGATGTTGGCAACCATTTAAGTATAGTCGTGACTGATATTTCTCTCAATCGTCTCCATTTGAAGTTAGATAATTGTACGTTCATGATTCAATGCTTCAGAATCTCATCTAGTGTTTGGGAGATCGAGACAGGAAAACTTTTGCGCTCGAACTTCCACGTTTTTCTGATGCCAGCGCCACAGCAACTTAGTATTCCAGTACCAGGTAATTGCTTTGGTAGCAATATGGATTACAAATAATTTAGGAGGGAGCTTTAGGGGTCCTGTAGAATCCCTAAATAGATCTATAGAATTAGCCAACACTTTAGCTTCTCCCAAACGGCAAAGTTGGCAGACTGGCGTACTAATACTACGACCTTAATTTTGGATGAAGTTCTTTGTGAAGCTACGCGCACGCTCTATGGCGGAGTTTTCCCTACCTCTGACATGATGTTAAAATCTACCATCGGTGCAAATAAATCAATGCTGCCTCGATTCCCGGATCGGCGTTCTTGCTGGTAGTTTTTTGCGTCTGCTATTGTCACCACGATTGCAAAGGGAAGTTAGAAGCTGAAAGCTATCGATAGATAACAGTAGTCTAACACAGTCTCTCAGGGGAGCATGTAACAGGCATTTAGAAGCTAACAATACCTTTAGGGGTGGTGTTGTAAAAACTTGCTGAATCAAAAGTGTTTTTATCTGTAAAAAAATAAATACTTGCACTTTCCCGTACTTTACCTAATTGACAAACGATGAGATTGGTGCCCAATTGACAGGTTTTTCATTTGACCGGAGTATAGAGGTGACAGCACCAAAGATCGTACTGAAATTTGTCGAGCAGCGCAGCGCGAGAAACAAGGACGGGCAAGCAGTGAAAAATTTGCTCTAACTTGTTTGCGGAAATTCGAGAGTAGCTATTGTAGCTGCTGCAAAAGTCAAGCAGAAAATCTTCAGCAGGTAGAAGTCCTATGACAGAAGCATTGAAGCTTAATCCTCAAAAAGACGCTCGGGTTTTATTGTTGTCCTTACGAAATATTAAGTTTCATGTGGCTCGCTGTTATTTGTACGAGCTGGAAGATGCGATTTGCGAATTAGACTCAGCCGAGCTGCTGACACCAAATTTTCAACCCAACTTATTCAAAGTGACGAATAAGCTAGCAAATCATGCAGCCAAAGCGATTGGTCATAGCAAGCTAATGAATCCATTGTTCAATCAAGTTCAGCTCCAGCAAGACTATGACTTATTCTTTTTTCTTTGCCAGTCCCCGCAAGATATCCTCTGTATTAATTCAATTAAGGGTTGGCGCGAGCGTTGCCACAAAGCTGTAGTTTGGCTCGATGAAATTTGGGCGAAAGATCTTCAGAGCTGGAAAGCACAACTAAGTCTTTTGAAAGACTTCGATCGAATTTTCATGAACTTTAGCAATAGCATTTCAGGAGTAGCTGAGATCGTCCAGCGCCCTTGTGAGTATATTCCTTTTGGCGTTGATGCAATTAAGTTCTGTCCTTATCCCTTGGAGCGAGAACGCAGTGTCGATCTTTATAGTGTTGGTCGTCGCTCGCAGGTAACGCACCAAGCTTTACTGGAGATAGCAGAAAACACCAGTTTTTTTTATATATATGAAACTCTCAGAGACTTATACGCCATCGACTATAAATATCATCGCAGCTTATATAGAAATATTTTGAAAAAGAGCCGTTATTTCATTGCTAACAGAGCGAAATTTGACGATACAAATGCCACAGGCGGACAACAAGAAGTGGGCGCGCGCTTTTTTGAGGGAGCCGCAGCAGGAACAGTCATGCTGGGAGTGCCGCCCGAATCCAAATCATTTCATCAACATTTCGACTGGGAGGGTGCAGCGATCGAAATTCCCTACGATGTGCCTCACATTGCTGAAATTCTGGCCGAACTTGACGCTCACCCACAGCGCTTACAAAAAATCCGTACTGATAATGTGGTGAACTCGCTGCTACGGCATGATTGGGTTTACCGTTGGGAAACAATTTTAGCGACAGTCGGACTGGATAGTACGCCAGCAATGGCGGCTCGAAAAGCTAACTTGCAAAACCTGGCTCAAACGATCTTGGCTAGGGCGAACGCATCTAATTGTGACGCTTCGGAAATAAGGCTGTTTTCGGACTCCCTTGAACCGATCCTGAAGGAATCCTGGAACTCGCCTTAAATGGAACTGGGCGCGCTATCTGGGAATGGATTTAGCATCATCCGCCCCAGCTCACTGTCGTGGCGTTCTCGTAGCCATCGTGCAGAAACTGACGCGCTTGATGCTTGACAAGCTTGGTCTGAAATACCCTGGCTAGTACCTTTTAAATTGGCGAAAACTCCAATCGGTCTGTCAAAAGGTCGTTTAGCTTTACCCAAAAGAATTCCAGCAGGTGATGTTTGGCACAAACAAATACATAACCGCCTGACAAAAGTTTACAGTATGAGAAATTATGCACGTAGCTGGTCTTTATCGCATAACAATCGGTCAACTCGTAGTCGCCTTGATCCAATGAACAGTTCAAAACTCATACTTCTGTGCTGTGTACTTATCCTCAGTATGATTTTGCCATTTTCCTGCACGAGTGCAGACTCGAAGACTCGTATGCTGCAACAAAGAGACGGGAAAGTCATCTTTGGCGTGAACAACGGCACTGGATATGATGACTCCCAAGAGTTCAGCCAAATGGTGTCAAAGCGGATCTCCGCTCTCGGTCTCACCGCAGTCCGCACCGGAGCAGACAAGATGAAGTGCGAGCGGGAGGGCGAGCCGTGCGATTTTTCTCGGCGTGACTTAGTGATTCAAGAGCACTTGGCTCAAGGGTTAGCCCTTCACATGGTAATCGCTTTCAGGTGGGAACTCGATGCTGCCGGATACGATCCCGTCCAGTGGACGAAGAACTATGCTTGGAAATGCGGTCAAGTGGCTCGTCATTGGAAGGATACGGTACGCTACTACATAGTGGATAACGAACCAGACCTCGACTACGGTGAAGGACAACGGGCGAAAGTCGAACCCGCTACTGTAGTGAAGATGCAAAAGGCATGTTACGAGGCGATTAAAAAAGTGGATCGGGGCATCCTCGTGGAGTCCTCTCCCGCCCAAAGACCGAATACGGAATACAACCGCGCTCTCCTCAAGGCAGGTATTGGAAAATATGCCGATCTCATCGGCACTCACATGTACGGGGGTCAACTGAGGGAAGATGCAATCGCGACGCTGCGCAAATGGATGGCGGAGTTCGGTGTCAACAAGCCGGTGGCGATTAGCGAGTGTGGGTCGGACCCTAACTGGTTCAACCCAGGCGGCTCCGATGGAGAGTGGAAGGGTCGGCACGGGCGAGAGGCGCGAGCGCTGTGGCTGCGGGACATGGCTGCCTACGCTCGGCGCCAGAAACTCCACAACGTTCTGTTCTTCAGTATGTTCAGCATTCATGGAGATTGGGAAATGGATCGGGATCGGGCTGCTCTGGCGGCACTCAAGGATATCGGACACGGGCGATTCTAGCGAGATTGTCTGGCTCAGTCTTTGCGCGAGCGCTTCTCTCAACCGAAACGATCGATGTAAACTGGGGGAAGTCAACATCACCAAACGGCGTTACAGGCACCCCTAACGGGGACAACTCCAGCTTTAGTCGCGAGGAGTTTTTTATGACAAGAGTATAAATGGCGACTATGTCAAAGATCTTCTGGTTGTAATCCAGTTTGCTTAGAGATTTTGGCTAACATGCGAGGACCAATTTCTTCCCCGTCGTGAAAAGCAAACACGACATCAGTCCAGCCATCGCGCTGAAGAATTTTATGAGAGGAGGCTGTCTCGCGCTTGACACTCCAACCAATTCGGAATAGGGCGGCAAGCACGCGCCTGGACTTAGTAGCGCTCCACTGGCTCATGTCGATGTCGATGCAATTGACTCTGTTGCCAGCTCTGGGGGTAGTCGAAACAGCGTTAGGAGCTGCTGAGTCGCTTCACCATGCTCTACCTGCTCTGCCAGTACCCGTAAAGCGAGAGCTTGTGCTTTCGCGATTGCCTCCTGTTGAGTGAAGCCGTAGACGAGTACTCCTGGTATTTCTGGGACAGCAGCAATGAATCTGCCGTCCTCTTCGGTATCAAGTTCGATTGATAGTTTCATATAGAGCTATAGGCTGAGTATCTTTTCCTGCCTTTAGGATAGCTCGACAATTGGTGCTCCAATCCCTTTCTTTAGGCTTTGCATTGGGGAAAGCACAGTTCTTTCTCCTCCAAAACGTCTGTTGCTACCACTGTAGAGCTGAAGCATTTAATATTTAGCATCTTCTAAATTCATTTGTCTCGAAGCAATCGATCTAGTTGCAGTCGCTCGTCGCTTAACTCGATAATTTCTTGGCTGTCGAGAATCAATCTAGCTTCGGCTTCGCTTACGCCTAGCCTTTGCATGAAATACTCGAAGCTAATTTCGTTATTGCGATACTTTTTGATCCCATCACACACCCAAAAACCCCAGTTCATCACGACATTGATCGGAGAACTGGAGGTAACAGAGTAGCTACCAGAAAGAGTAATAGCTGTATACTTGTCGCCGTCTTTCTTGACTACTAGTTGTCAGAGGATTTCGGAATTTTCACTCATGCAGATGCTTGCTGTTCTCGCTCTAACTTCTCGGCGATCGCTTCTCTAACCCACGCGCTCATATCTTTTCCAGCAATTTGCCTTAACTTTTCTTCCATACTTAAGGGCAATCTTACCCCAATCTGCTTTTTGCTAATTGGTTCTGATTCTACCAAGCAAAACTTCCCCGTTCTTTCGTCTCTTACCCTTGCCATATTTATACAAGCATAGTCAGCTACTCTCTATTCCAAGTCTAGCATGGCTTAACTATTGACCCTACCATGTTTAGCATGGTAGAATACAAACATATCAGGGGCGGTAGCTCTCTAGATTGGACCCTGGAAGCTAACCGCCCATTATCCCTTTACGAAAAAGGAACAGCTTATTATGGCATATCTTACCGCACCCGACGCAGTTGGCGCAAAACAGTGGTATCGCTACTACGTCGATCTAGCCAGCGAAGAGCGTGACTATCAGGGCGTACCAGAATTTACTAGAACAATTGATGTGGTAGTGACGCAGCCAAGCAAAGAAGCGATTGCCTCATTGGTTGCAGCCTGTAGCTGGTTGAAGGGTTACTCCGTTGTCTCCTACAACGAACCGAGCTTTGAAGAAGCGCCGTTCTGATTCATAACCTGGCTGGAGGTACAAAGCCTCCAGCTTCTATTTGTAGGAGAAAACTATGAGTGACATCATACCAACCCACAAAGACTTATCAACACTGGCGATCGCTCCTCATCTCAAAATCGATACAATTGACGACTTGCAACGCTTAGGTGAAATCCTGTCTCGCTCTGGATTTTTTGAAGATTGCAAACAAGCAGCGCAAGCGGTGGTGAAGATTTTGGCAGGAGCGGAGCTGGGTTTTCCAGCTTTTTCCTCGATGTGCGGCATTTACATCATCAAAGGAAAGCCAGCAATTGGAGCAAATCTGATGGCAGCAGCAGTCAAAAGAAGCCCTCGCTATGATTATCGAGTTTTAGAACTAAACGATCGCATTTGTAAAATTGCCTTCTTCGATGGGGGACGAGAAATTGGCGTGAGCGAGTTTAGTACGGCTGATGCACAAAAAGCCGGAACTCAAAATATGGGGAAGTTTGCGAGAAATATGCTGTTCGCCAGGGCAATGAGCAACGTGAGTTCGATGAGAAAAACTAGCCAAAAAGAAAACTGAGACCTATGCTCAAAATACACACACAATAGTCTCAGCT
>NZ_RSCK01000168.1:1393-7069 GCF_003991895.1 Chroococcidiopsis cubana SAG 39.79 | reverse complement strand
AGACGCTTATTTCTCCATAAAAGTATTTGTTCCAGAATATCACTTTAAGCTTGGTATAAATTTAGATGCGTTTGCCCTGATCGATCTTCCGATTCCAGTTGGTTCTTTTTCTGAAATGACTCATGCGACTGAATTGGAAACTCAGATTGTCACTATGAGCACTCAAGGTATTGATGACCAGACTATTGCTCTGACACTGACTGCCCAAGGTTATCGCTCACCACTGTGCCAAACTCTCCTGCCCAGTACGGTCAAAACTTTGAGGCTCAAACATCACATTTTTCAGAATCGTAGCCAGTCTCATCCCCGTCACATTTCGGGTTACCTCACGGTTCCCCAAGTTGCTAAATCTTTGGAACTTTCACTGCACTGGATCTACGATCGCATTCATAAAGGAACGATCGCCATCAGCAAGGATAAATCAACTGGACTTTTTCTTTTCCCTGACGTTCCCGATACGCTCAAGCAATTCCAAAAACTCAAAGCTGGACTCATCTACAACTTGCATTTTTGATCGGAGTATCAAGATGTCTCATCAAAGCATTTGCTTATATCGGCATCTAAGACGAATTTCGCCTTATGTTTGATTGCCGAAAATATTGCCCCAATCGCATCGTGACATGAGCGCCCTGGTCGGAACCCGTATGAGTTAGGTTCAAATCGCGCTTCCCATTCTGGCTCTAACCCCAGTTTGACTAACGCTTGCAAGGCTCGGTCTTCCATTGTAGGGATGCCTAAAGGTCTTTTTTCCTCTGTACCTGGTTTGGGTATCCAAACTCGGCGCGTTGGCTTGACCTTTGAACCCAGAGCGATTTTATTTATCAATGTGAGACGTTGCTTTGGGGTTAGTGCTTTTACACCATCCACTCCAGCCGTCTTCTTCCCTTGATTATCCTGAGTTACCCGACGAACCGATAATGTTCTTGCTGACCAAGAACTTATCAACAGTTTTTGAAGTCTGCGGACTAACTTGACATCGCCACGATTAGACGCTTGGTAAATCCTCTTTTGCAGCTTAAAAACGTTACGCTCTAGCTTTCGCCAGTTAATATCGTTCCATTCATACATCGGACGTGATGCCGTGTTCATAACATATACACCGCTACTTGTAGCTTTACCATCCGTATTACCGTGAGTCTGTCGGCATATCCTCGCCATTACAGCGAGGCTTTAGCTTCTGACTCAATCTTTCCATCCCGCTACCTGGAAAACCAGACTTTGCGTCTTAGCTGACTGCTCGAAGTATTCGACCTCTTCGAGAGTAAACGGGTTGGTTACTTCGTTCCTCATAACCATTGGTTTGTTCCGTTAGGATGCCACCTCTTCACCGAGTTTTTGGGTAACGTAGGTATGCCGAATCAAATTCTCATACCACCCTGTACTAATGCCCTTTTGGGACTCCCAGCGCAAAAAGCCTTATTTCGCTGGTTCGCTGTAACGGTGATTCAGGCAGTGACTTAGCTTTCGCTATCCATAGGAACTTGCTCACGGGACACCACTTTAGGCTAGTAGCTCTTTCCGCATTTCATCCCCGCTTCAGGCTTTGATGGCTAGTCTCAAACCTGGGGGAAGTGCTTACACTCCTACGTCTGGAGGACAGGACTTGACGTTTTCTAGGATACTAGCGTTCACCTGTAAGGTTATGAAGTTGTCATCTGTTGGGGATTTAAGTGCGAACTCAATCCCGAAGAATTACCCAACAGAAGCTAGTCGTCCTCCGATATCTCGGTTTAGACTAAACGAATCGCACTTGGTGGCAGCATTGTAGTCTCTGAAAGGAGCTGCATCCTCGCCAAAAATCACATCCTTAACCCAATGTAAGCGATTTTCAATCCCCCAATGCCAACGAATCGCTTGTGCAAATTCCAACGCCGAGGTGAACAGTGAGCTAATGTAGTAATTAGTTTGCTGGTAGGGTTTTCCGTGACGGCTACCGATGCGCTCAACAGAGATTAGACTTTGCAGTCCTACCCAATCGAGGTCGATGACAGTGACATCAGTGAAGACCCTGACAATTCGACAGGTAATTCGCCCCCGATTTTTCTCCACATCGACGAACCGCTCTTGGGGTTGAGTACGTTGGGATAGAGTTTCAAGCTGTGCTAACAGTTGGGGTTGATTACCTTTGACAGTGATGACATAGTCATTGCCACCCTTAGGATGCTAGAAATAATAAACTGAACAGTTGTGGAAGAAATTACTGAACAGTTGTGGAAGAAATTAAGGTAAGATTTTGTAGTTCCACTCAGCATGAAAGCTATCTCGCTCGATCTTGAGTTGATTGAATTGTTCATCGCTGATTTCAATACCAATAGGATATTGACCTTCATCTATTGGGCCATGACTTTAAGTCCTGTTGTAGTAGTATTGGTAATCAAGTTGACGACAACTGCTCGACTGATTAATGGTCGGCTGCGCCAATTGCGTGTGATTTGACAAAATAGACTATGTTCGATCTTGTTCCATTTGCTTGTTCCAGGTGGGAAGTGGCAGATTTTAATGGTGAGACCGAGCTTGAGTTGCTAATTGCTGAAGTTCCCATTTCCACAAGCGTGCTCGATAGCTATTGCTGCCACCACAATCGGCGGTAATCAACAGCTCGGTCGCTTGAGGGTAGAGGGCTTGCCCCATCTGAAACCATTACTGCCGAATCGCCGCAACAGCCAACTGTGCCGTGTCGTGGTCAACACCAACTGTGACCCACCCCTGGTTATGGTACAAATCGTAGACCCCGTAAGGAATTACTTTGCCTAATTCTCGATCGGCAAAGTCATGCATCTTCACTGGTGCGGGCTGTCCTGCTGGTTGCCACTCTTGTCCTACATTTTTGTACTCCCCAATCAATTCCTTCTTTTTTGCATCTACTGAGATTACTGGTTGCTGGCGCTGCTGGAACTGTTGTACCACTTGCGATATATATTGAAACTGAGTATCTCTATCTGGATGGTGCTTACCGCGACTCAGTTTTGCGATTTGATTGTAAGCTGTAACCCAATTCCCGCAGCAAATTACAGACTGTGCGTTGGCTGATTGTATGTCACAAGCGCTTGCAGTTGTTTGGCGAGCTTTGGTGTACTCTTGGTCGTCCAACGTAACGGCGACTGGGGGTCGCCACGGGTCACAGGGTCTACGAGTGATTCCAGCTCTTCAAACAAGGTTGGATCTTTGTCGCTTAATCGCTTGCGTCCACCACCTAATTGACGCACAACTCCACAGTACTCCACTGGCAGCCTCTCCGACTCTGATTGCTGTACCTCGGCAATTCCAGCGTGAATGGTTGTACGGGATAAACCTGTGGCACGGGCGACACTCGTTATCCCGCCATGCCCCAAACTGATTGCTTCAACCGCTGCCCACATCCTTAAACTTGTCTCATTCAAGTACGGAACTAGTTGCTCGTATTTGGTTTGGATAGTTTCCTCTACTTTATGACTCAGCATTACGCCTAACCAAATATTTAGGTTGCTTTGAGCTTAGCACTCTCACCGCTAAAATAGTTCAATTTATTTTTTCTAGCTTCCTTAATAATCAATTCCGTAGTTTTTTTGAGCGTGCAACGCATCCAGAATAAACATTACCCCTTCAAGGTGCAACGCCTCAAAGCAATTTTCAATTGAATAGATTAAATTAGAAAAAGGAGAAGCGCCGCATAAACTAATAGATGAAGCCATACTCAAAAGATTTACGCCTGAAAATTATCGAAGCTAAGCACAAGAGAAATGAATCAATTGGACAACTGGCTGAGCGATTTGGGGTAAGCTACAGTTTTGTTAGTCGACTGTTAAAGCGTTATGAAGCAACAGCAAGTGTAGAACCAACACCTCATGGTGGAGGAAAGCCACCCTTGCTCAACTCTCAACAAATAGAGATCCTCAGCCAATTAGTAGAAGAAGATAACGATGCTACCTTACAACAGTTAAGTGTTCGGCTAGCTGAAAAAACTGGGATAAAAGTCAGCATTCCAACCATTTGCCGCCTTTTACAAAGATTGGAGTTAACTAGAAAAAAAAAGACTCTCCATGCTGATGAAGCCCAAAGCGAACGAGTACAAAAATTGCGGCGAGAATATTGGACAACAATTGGAGAAGTTTGCCTCAAAGATTTGGTTTTTATTGATGAGACTGGGGTCAATCTGGCTATGACTCGTCGCTATGCCAGAGCTAAAAAAGGCAAGCGAGCTTACAGTAACTCTCCTTATAATCGTGGTCATAATATCACGATGATTGGAGCAATTTCCACCTCATGTTTTCTCGCTCCTTTTACGTTTGAGGGATGGACAAATAAAGAGGCGTTTCTTACCTATGTGACGCAAGTGCTTGTTCCTGAACTGTGGGCAGGAGCTTGCGTAGTCATGGACAATTTGCCTGCCCACAAAGCTATAAAAGTTCGAGTAGCTATTGAATCTGTGGGAGCCAAAGTTAAATTTTTGTCTCCTTACTCTCCTGATTTTAATCCCATTGAGAATTGTTGGTTAAAACTCAAAGAATTTTTACGCTCTACTGATCCTCGGACTTATAAAGAACTTGATTCTTCTATTAGTGAAGCCATTAATTTAATCACAGACAAAGATATAATCGGCTGGTTTACCCACTGTTGTTATTATGTTCCACCCAATTGAAAACCGCTATGAGATAGCTAAAGTGATTGTGGGAATGGTGAGCATCCCTGAACCTTGGGTGCTAAGCTTGGATCGCACTCAGTGGCAGTTTGGGCAAACTACATTCAACATTCTGACTTTGGGCATCGTTCACGGCTGGGATGGCATTTCCCGTGCTATGGTGGATGCTCGACAAGAAAGGGAACTCCAACACCAACGAGCGCATTGAGCTGATGGAGGAAGTAACTGCTCTGTTTCCAGACCGTAAAATCGCCTATCTCACTGCTGACCGAGAGTTTCTCGGACATGATTGGTTTGGCTATCTGCTCAAACATTCTACCCTTCCCTTTCGGATTCGTATTCGTGCCAGTGATTGCTTGAGCAATGGACGACAAAGCTTGAAGGCAAGCGTTGTCTTTGCACACCTCAAACCCCAACAGACTCAGGTATTGCCCAAACGTCGTCGCTTGTGGGGCTACTGGTTGTACGTGGCTGCCCTACGGCTGGAGGATAACGAGCTATTGGTCGTAGTCACTCCCAATTCAGCCGCAACCGCGATCGCTGATTACGCAGCGCGGTGGGGCATTGAAATTAACCAGCCACAATGCATCGATAAAGACGAAATACTCCAGCTATCCTATCATTGGAATTGAGGGGTTGCTCAAACTAGTAGAAGTAGTCAGAAAATTGCAAGCAACCCAGGTATCAACAGATTCAGAAGGTGTTGTATGCCAAACCAACTTATCCCCCCCCGCCGATAAGCGAGACACTATCCTCACTTTGGATAAAGCTGCCACCACGCAATCGAAAGCGGTTGCTATATCTGCTGTGTCAGATGCTGGAGAAGCAGATGAAGTTAGCAATTCCAGCAAAGGAGCGTAGTGATGAACCAGGAATTTGAATTGCACAAATTGCGCTCGGAAAAAATTCTGTCCTATCACCAAGAAAAATTGGCAGTGGTTTACGTTCGACAGTCAACCCTGCAACAAGTACTCAATCATCAAGAGTCAACACAACTCCAGTATGGCTTAATCAATCGTGCGCAAGCTTTAGGTTGGAGTAAAGAAAGGGTGCTAGTA
>NZ_RSCK01000168.1:0-1383 GCF_003991895.1 Chroococcidiopsis cubana SAG 39.79 | reverse complement strand
ACAATGAGTGAAGCAGAACTGCACATGATTAAGCAAAGAATGGTGCAGGGCAAGCTGAATAAAGCACAACGAGGAGAACTGAATTTTTTACTGCCAACTGGTTATATCCGCCGCCCTTCTGGAGAAGTCGTATTTGACCCAGACGAACAAGTTCAGCAGGTGATTCGGCTAATATTTCGGAAGTTTGAGGAACTGGGAACTCTCAATGCCGTGCTGCGCTATTTGGTGAAAAATGACATCCAATTTGGGATTCGAGTTGCAACGGGACTGAATAAGGGAGACCTGGAGTGGCATCGTCCTAATCGCATGACGCTGCAAAACCTACTCAAAAATCCGTTGTATGCAGGCGCTTATGCATATGGTCGTCGCCAAATAGATCCCCGCAAGCAACAAGCAGGGCGACCAAGTACTGGAAGAGTTGTAGTTGAGCCAGATAATTGGCATGTGTTGCTACCAGATTGTTATCCGGCTTATATTTCATGGGAGCAATATCAATGGAATTTGGCACGATTGAAGTCTAACCAGGCAAGAGCCCAGGAGTTAGGTGCAGTACGCTATGGGCCTGCCATATTGTCGGGCTTGTTGATTTGTGGCAAGTGTGGTTGTCGCATGGTTGTTCAGTACGCTCAGGGGCAGCATCATCGCTACGTATGTTGCCGACAGGCAGTTGACTATGGTGGCGAAAAGTGTCAGCAACTAGCAGGAACTGCACTTGATAAGTTTGTTAGCCAACAGGTTTTACAAGCACTTGAGCCTGCGGCTTTAGAATTATCTTTGGAGGCAGCATCGCATCTCGAACAAGAGCGTTATCAGCTTGACCAATTATGGCAAAAGCGATTGGAAAGAGTTGCTTTTGAAGCCGAGCGAGCAGGACGGCACTATCGATTGGTTGAACCAGAAAACCGCCTGGTAGCACGTCAACTCGCCTTGGAATGGGAAGAAAAATTGGCTCTACAGCAGTCATTACGAGAAGATAAAAGCGCGATTCTGCCATCAGCAACCTCGTTTGCTCTCAAATCAAGAGCGTGAGGCAATTCGCCAACTAGCTCAAAATATTCCAGCTTTATGGCAAGCATCAACTACAACAAATGCTCAACGCAAAGAGATTATTCGACAGGTAATCGCAAAAATTACTGTTGAGGTTATTGGTAATAGCGAGCAAGTTCAAATTACGATCGAATGGGTGGGAGGTACTTGCACAAAACATAGCATTGTTCGTCCTGTTGCCAAACTGACGCAACTTTCACGGTATAACCAACTCTGCGAACGTCTCAAGAATCTAACAACTCAAGGATTAAGCCCTGAATGGCACTAAGAAAAGCGAAAAGTAAGGTGTGTTAAGCATTACAAGCGTTAATAGCAGAGAGGTGGGCAGGGGGATGG
>NZ_RSCK01000167.1:0-7085 GCF_003991895.1 Chroococcidiopsis cubana SAG 39.79 | reverse complement strand
AAAAAGTTGGATAACCATATCGGAGCTATCTGGTATTTCATTCATCACTATAACTCATCCTTACTTGTGTAGGACTACCGTAAGGATTTTAGCTAAACCCGCCCCTACGAATTTTTAACTTTTAACTTTTGACTTTTGACTTTATATGAATCGTCTCTACACAGCCCTCTTAATCGTCCCTACTGGAATTGGGGCAGCTATTGGTGGTTATGCTGGTGATGCAATGCCTGTTGCTAGAACACTTGCTTCGGTATGCGATCGCCTCATCACTCACCCGAACGTCCTCAATGGCGCACAATTATACTGGTCTTTACCTAATGCTTTCTATGTTGAAGGCTACGGACTTGACAAATTCGCAGCGGGATGCTGGGGTTTACGTCCAATACATCAAAATCGCATAGGTTTAATTCTTGACAAAGGAATAGAGACAGATTTGCGACTGCGACATCTCCAAGCTGCGGATGCGGCTAGGGCAACTTTGGGGTTAAATTTAACCGACTATGTTATTACTGATGCGCCTTTGAATGTGGAATTGCGGACTGCTGCTTCTGGGGCGAGTTGGGGAACAATTGGCAATCCCGATAGTTTGTTACGGGCGGCGGAAGTATTGATAAGTAAAGCTGGGGCAGAAGCGATCGCAGTGGTTGCCCGTTTCCCTGATGATATTGGTAGCGAAGCATTGCAAAACTATCGTCACGGACAAGGAGTCGATCCGCTAGCGGGTGCGGAAGCGATTATCAGCCATTTAATTGTCAAAACTTTTCAAATTCCCTGCGCCCATTCTCCCGCGTTATCACCTTTACCCCTCGATCCCGATTTGTCTCCTCGTTCGGCGGCGGAAGAATTGGGATATACATTTTTGCCTAGCGTTTTAGTTGGGTTAAGTCGCGCCCCTCAATTTGTTGTCAATCCACACCGTGTAGAGACGTTACCTGGAACGTCTCTACAACCTCCACGACATATAACGTCTCTACATGAAGATATTTGGGCAAAGGAAGTCGATGCTGTCGTCATCCCTGCCACGGCTTGCGGTAGTAGTGCCGTCCTCAGTTTAAGCCAATCCCAGGCGCAAATTATTACTGTGGCAGAAAATCAAACTACCATGCAAGTGCCACCCGCACCACTGGGAATCAAAGCGATCGCAGTAAACTCGTATTTAGAGGCAATCGGTGTCATCGCTGCCCACAAAGCAGGTGTGAATCCAACTGTCCTTTGTGGGGCGATCGCAAATTTACATTGCTTATCTACCACAGATGACTAGCCATAGCCCTATACTATCACTAACCCCTAACCGCCCTGCCATTTCCGTGAGTCAGCAGCAAGATCCGAGTCTTCAACCTTTGTCGCGCCTCCAAATTTTAATGTTGATGGGTGTGACTGCTGTAGTATTTTTAATAATCTCAAAACTCTGGTTAAGATTTGGTTCCGTGTCCCTCTTAAGTGTTAGTTGGGATGCCGGATCTATACTTACAGGCATTGGTCTAGGACTCATTATTACTTCTGCTAGCTTTGTAGTTTATCGATTGTGGCCCGCATATCGTCGTAGTTCGGATTTCTATCTAGAATTTGTTCTCAAGCCATTGTTACTACCAGACATTATCTGGGTAGGGTTATTACCAGGGCTGAGTGAAGAATTATTATTTCGAGGGGTCATGCTACCAGCACTCGGTTTAAATGCTACTGGCATTGCCATATCAAGTCTATGCTTCGGTGCTTTACATCTGAGTGGTTCTCAGCAATGGTCTTATGTTGTTTGGGCAACTATAGTAGGTGTATTGCTAGGATTCAGTGCTGTAGTCACGCACAATTTATTAGTTCCAATTGTGGCGCACACGTTTACAAATTTAATTTCTAGCTATCTTTGGAAAATAGGACAATCTAATTCGTAGTAGGGGCGCACAGCTGTGCGCCCCTACCAAACAACCGTACACCTCTATGACTCTTTTCAATCAAAAAAACTTTACAAAATTGTAAGGCTAATAGGGTGCGTTTTCAAAACGCACTCTACTACTTTGGTAATTGGTAAATTAAAAAACAATTTTACGACAGTAAAAAGCCTCTGCGTATTTTTCTGGTGCATTCGATTCGATTCCTCGGATTCTTAAAATTGATAAAAAGGTTTCTTCAGTAAACCACTGCTTTTCTATTTGAGACTGAAAACTACTAAGAATTAAGTGGGTTTTATGCTGGCAAATTGTTGGATCTAAATGAACAAAGAAATTAGGTATACCTAAATCGCCATCGTACTTGGGAATTTCATATTCTAAAATTAGATGATTTCTGAAGGTATTCCAAGTTAAATCAGAAATTAATCGATGATCTTGATGTAGGTCGTTACGGTAATGAGTCAAAATAAGATCGGGCTGAAATTCTTGTTTTAAGCTCTCAAAAAGTTCTTTAACTTCAATCGCGATGAAAGGCAAAAATCCATCTCTAAAATTTGCGATCGCAATATTTTTTATTTGCGTTCCTTTTAAAAACTGTTTAGCACTCTCATAAGCCTCTTTTTCTCTTTGTGAATTAGAGCTAAATACCACCCAATAAAATGCAAGGTTCTGATATTTTTTTATCAGTTTTAAAATTGTACCTCCACAACCAATTTCAATATCATCGCAGTGCGCTCCCAAACATAAAACATTATAAGGCGAATCGCTTTTTGCTTCAAAATTAAATTTGAGCATCCAGTCTATCTCCCAATCTGATATGCTAGATTGAATGTTTTTGATTTATTTGTTTCCCAACAATATTCTGACTGAGTAGATTTCCATACATGCCAAGGTGCTTTCCCTTGGCAATACAAATCGTCTAACTGCTGCTGTTCTTTGAAGGTATCCATGCACGCCCAAAAACCATCATATTTATATGCCGTTAGCTGATTCAACTTCATCAATCTTTGAAATGGCTCGCACACTAACTCCTCACCTTCATTAATGTATTGATAAATCTCTCGTTTAAACAGAAAATATCCTCCATTAATCCGAATTCCTGCTTCTTTCACATCTTTAATATCGTTGACTAAACCATCTTCTGTAGTAGAAACAAGGTGAAAGC
The DNA here is from genome assembly GCF_003991895.1 of Chroococcidiopsis cubana SAG 39.79. Taxonomy (NCBI): domain Bacteria; kingdom Bacillati; phylum Cyanobacteriota; class Cyanophyceae; order Chroococcidiopsidales; family Chroococcidiopsidaceae; genus Chroococcidiopsis; species Chroococcidiopsis cubana. Next base: position 4,034 of record NZ_RSCK01000167.1, on the reverse strand, counting down.
TATGGGAAGGCTTGACACACAAAAAACAAGCTACCCTATCTTTTTGATAAAAATCATCAATGAATCTTGGTAGATTCAGATCGGTCAACCCATCGCTATAATTTGCTAAAAATACCTCTTCACCTTCCAGATACTTTTCAACCGCTTTGAATCTTTGCCCGATACTAGAATGCAAACCTGTATCAACAAAGGTGATTTTCCAATCTTCGATATCGCTATTGGATAGTTGAATAGTTTTTCCACCATTCAATAATGTAAAGTCGTTAGATAAACATTCATTGTAATGTAAAAAATAGTTCTTTATAGCATCAGCTTTGTAGCCAAGGCACAAAATAAAATCTTTATGTCCGTAGTAGGCATAATACTTCATGATATGCCATAAAATCGGTCGGTAGCCAATATGAACCATTGGTTTAGGTAAATTTGCAGCAGCTTCTCTCAATCGCGTTCCTAAACCACCGCAAAATAAAACAACTTTCATAATATACTCTCCTTATTTCTGTCGGAGTAGATTTAAACTGAGCCATAAGGTAGCAAGTCGTGTAAATCCCAACTACCAACTACCAACTACCAACTACCCATTACCCATTACCTAAGAGTAAACAATTACTTCAGGTATTGGTACAACAAACTTACCACCCCAATCGCGAATATATGCCATTTGCTCCATAATTTCATCCTGAAGATTCCAAGGTAAAATTAAAAGATAGTCTGGCTTTGTCTCCAAAATTTTGTTAGGATGAAAGATAGGAATATGAGTGCCTGGTAATAATTTACCTTGCTTAAAAGAACTGCGATCGACTGTATAATCGATAAAATCCGTGCGGATTCCACAAAAATTCAAGAGCGTGTTACCTTTGCCTGGAGCGCCATAACCAACAACAGATTTGCCTTGCCTTTTCGCTGTAATTAAAAAATCCAATAGCTTAAACTTGGTTTCTTTAACCTTTTGAGCAAAAGAGAAATAATGCTCTAGAGTTGTAAATCCAGCCGCTTTCTCTTCAGATCTTAACGCTCTCACCTGTTGACTAATTGATTTCGACGTATCTTCAGCATGACTGACATAAATTCTGAGGGAACCCCCGTGAGTTGAAAACTGTTCAACATCAAAAATAGTCAGTCCGTGGGTGGCAAAAACTTTCTCAACCGTGAGAAATGAAAGATAAGAAAAGTGTTCGTGGTAAATGGTATCAAACTGATTTCCCTCCATCAACCGCATCAAATGGGGGAATTCCATTGTAATAACTCCCTCCGGTTTGAGCAAAATTTTCATTCCAGCCACAAAATCATTTAAATCGGGTACGTGAGCTAGCACGTTATTCCCCAACAACAAATCGGCTTGATTCCCCTTTGCTACTAACTCGCGCGCTGTCTGTTGCCCAAAGAACTTGACAAGTGTAGGAATACCTTTTTCCCGCGCTACTTTGGCTACATTTGCTGCTGGCTCAATGCCTAAAACAGGTATCCCTTGAGCCACAAAGTATTGCAGCAAATAACCATCATTACTTGCAATTTCGACAACTTGGCTCTGTTCGTGCAATCCCCAACGCCCTACCATTTTTTCAGTGTAATCTCGAACGTGTTGCAGCCAAGTATCAGAATAGGACGAGAAGTACGCATAGTGACTGAAGATGTCACTCGGACTGACATACTCTAGAAGTTGAACTAAAAAACAGCGATCGCATACGTACACATGCAGTGGATAAAACGGCTCCATCTGGTTGAGCTGAGCAGGTGTTATGTAGCTCTCGCACAATGGTGACATTCCTAGATCGACAAAGCTATGTCTCAGCAAAGAGCCACAGAAACGACAGCACGAGCTATTCATTGTTATATTTCACTATGCCTAAAACTTACTACGTCCGATCGTTCACAACTAGCTGGCGCTAGTCGTCAATGCAACTTAAAACCTATTGCAATTTAAGAATTGATTTTGAATACTCACTTTTCCTCTAAACTGGATACTACACACTTAATTTGAGCGTGTCAACCCCATATTTGCAAATACCGAGTTCGAGACATTTGTGCAAATTTTGCACAAATGTGAAGATACTTGCAAAAGTAGGGTCGAACTTCAGACATGCGATTGAAGTACGTTATGCAAAACTCTGAAAGTAAATATTCCCTCCAAACTAGCTGCAAGCAAGAGACAACAACTAACTAGAGAGAATATATTGACCAATTGTCCTGAGTTGAAAATATGGCATTGTGTTATAAGTTCTCAAAAAGCTCGATTTTGCAGTTGACACTTGTAATTAACTTTGGTAAGAGTGTAGCTTATGACTAGGTTTTGATAGAGACCAATTTTTGCCTTAATTAGCAATCGCGATCGCAGTCTTTCGCGCTCTGCCACATGCGTGAGGGGCAGTACTTCTGTGCTGTATCTCAACACAAGCGGCAAGAATTAAGTATCGAGATTTAAAAATTTAGAAATTTGAACTATGAGGAGCGGAATCCTGCATGAGTCTGCCGTGTTCTAGCTTCAGTTATGCACCGCTGGCAACCAGGGAAGCAGTCACAGCTCAAGGTAAGTTTTTGTACGTTAACGATCAAAAGTTTTTTCTCAAAGGAGTTAGCTACGGTCCGTTTTCTCAGGCAACACACGGCACTCCCTTTCCTGAAAAACAGGTTGTTGAAAAAGACTTTGCCTTGATGGTAGAACTAGGAGCGAACTGTATTCGCACGTATACTGTTCCCCCTGTATGGCTGTTGGATTTGGCAGCAGCTTACGGTCTGAGAATAATGGTCGGTATTCCTTGGGCTGAGCATATCTGTTTTTTGAGTTCCTCTGCTGTCCGAGCAGAGATTCGGGGCGCGATCGCTGATGGGGTGCGAGCCTGTCGCGACAGCCCCGCTACGTTTGCTTATCTAGTCGGTAACGAGATCCCTCCAGATGTCGTTCGCTGGCACGGAGCTAAGCAAGTTCGAGCTTTCCTGAGAGATTTAGTTTCAGTTGCCAAGGATGGCGATCCTACCGCACTTGTCAGTTATGCTAACTACCCCTGTACTGAGTATTTAGATATTGACTTCACTGATTTTTTATCCTTCAACGTCTATCTACACAAGGAAAAAGATTTTCGCAGTTACCTAGCGCGGCTGCACAATCTAGCAGAAGATAAACCATTAGTACTGAGCGAGTTCGGCATCGATTCTATCCGCGAGGGTGTAGAGGGGCAAGCTCAGATCCTCGATCGCAAACTGGCATCGAGTTTCAAAACTGGAGCAGCAGGTACAATAGTCTTTTCTTGGACGGACGAGTGGTTTACTGGTGGGTTTGCAATTCAAGACTGGGCGTTCGGTTTAGTCGATCGCGATCGGCATAAAAAGCCTGCGTTCTATAGCGTGCAGCAGTATTACAAATCGCTGCTACCACCACAACTACCTGAATACCCCAAAGTCTCGGTGGTTGTCTGTACTTACAATGCCGAACGAACTCTAGACAGTTGCCTCGCCTCGCTAGAGCGGCTCAATTACCCTAACTATGAGGTAATTGTGGTCAATGATGGCTCTACAGACGGTAGCTGGAGAATTGCTCGAAAATATGACTATATTCGCTTAATTAACCAAGAAAATAAGGGGTTAAGTGTCGCTCGTAACGTCGGTATCGCTGCTGCTGAAGGCGAAATTATTGCCTATACTGATTCTGATTGCGTTGCCGACCCAGACTGGTTAATTTACCTGGTAGATAAATTTCTCAGTTCGGGACTTTCAGCCGTTGGTGGTCCCAACTTACCCCCACCAGAAGATGCTTTGATCCCTGCTTGCGTGGCAGTGTCTCCTGGTGGTCCTACCCATGTCTTACTAAACGATGAGGTAGCGGAGCATATTGCTGGTTGCAACATGGCTTTTCGCCGAGAAGCGCTAGCAGAAATTGGCGGTTTCGACCCGTTATTTCATGCTGCTGGCGATGATGTCGATCTGTGCTGGCGGTTACAAGACCAAGGTTATACGATCGGCTTTAGGCGATCTCCAAGAAACAAAATACCTATGAGGCAGGTCGGATAAGAATATCCCATTTGGGCAAGAGGGGATTG
>NZ_RSCK01000166.1:0-7391 GCF_003991895.1 Chroococcidiopsis cubana SAG 39.79 | reverse complement strand
AAAGCTTGTTGAAACATCACAGCAATCGCAATCGCACTTCTATCCTATTCTAACAATTATCTACAACTGTAGTACTAACACCGCGTTCATTCCAAAAAGAATTTTAACTTGTGTATTGAGATTTTTAGCACAAATCGTTTCGATACTTAAAAAAGCTTTATCTAAATGTCTATCAACTAACTCCCAAATCTCCCGGGGCTAGCAGAAACATCCACAGTGTTTAACCAAAAAAGCCTAATTTGTCTGTACGTAAACGTACAAAATCTGAGTAGTTAATTCCGACTTCCGACTTCCGTACAGGCGGGTTTCCAAACCTGCCCCTACCGACTTCCGACTTCTCCCTTCGCCTTCTGCCCGTGAAAATAGGCTTCCATCACTTTTAACACCATTGGAGCGCAAATCTTACCACCGCCACCACCAGAGTGTTCGGCAAACGCGATGACCACGATTTCTGGCTTATTGTAGGGGGCATAACCGCCAAACCAAGTATGAGATTTCTGCTTATAAGTCTCCGCCGTACCGCTTTTACCAGCAGCCGGGGGAATGGTAGGAGAACTCAACGCCCTACCCGTACCGCTAGCTACGACTTGTCGCAATCCTTGACGGACAGTTTGCACGGTACTTGGTTTGATATTTAAAGACTCGCGCCACTTCTTCGCTTCCTCGTTATCTCGCAGTAAGTGCGGTTTGATCCGGTAGCCACCACTAGCAGGAACGGCGAACATCACGGCAACTTGCAAGGGAGAAACTTGCAAAAACCCTTGACCAATGGACATATTTACCGTGTCTCCTACCTTCCAAGGTAAGTCATAGTTGGCTCGTTTCCATTTATCATCTGCAACTAAGCCTTTTGCTTCTTCTGGTGCGAGTTCAATGCCCGTTTTGCGCCCAAAGCCAAATTTCCGCGTCCATTCAATTAAAGTAGGTCCGCCAATTCCCCGACCGATTTGATAGAAAAATGTATCGCTACTCCAAGCCAACGCCCCCGGAAAATCGAGTACGCCAAATCCGGCAAGATTCCAATCGCAGAATCTCGTACCACCAATGTTCATGCAACCATAGGTTTGCAATCGCGTTTTAGGCGAAAACTTCCCTGATTCCAAGCCAGCCGTAGCAGTGATGATTTTAAACGTACTGGCAGGGGGGAAACCTCTTAAGGCGCGGTTGACAAAGGGATGATCTTTCTTTTGCAGGCTGCGCCACACGGCGGGGGTAATGCGTTTAGAAAATACGTTGGGGTCGAAGGTAGGACGACTCACCATTGCTAATACTCCGCCAGTACGGGGGTCGAGGGCAACGATCGCCCCTTGGCGATCGCCCAAAGTTTTTTCGGCGGCTTTTTGTAACTCTAGATCGATCGTTAAATGAACGTTCTGACCCGACCTTGCCTTTTTCTCGCCTAAATATCGTAAAACCCTACCCTTACCGTCAACTTCTACCTGTTGTCCGCCCCATTCACCCCGCAGTTGCTTTTCAAAGGCTGCTTCTACTCCCATTTGTCCGATGACATCTCCGAGGCGATAGCCTTCTTGACGTTTCTCAGCTAATGTATTGTCATTCATCTCGCCTGTATAACCGAGAATGTGGGCGGCGATTTGACCGTTGGGATAACTGCGAATCGGTTCGATGTAAACTTCTACATCTTTTAATTGATTTTTGTATTCTGCCAAAGCCGTAATTTGAGCCGGGTTGATATCTCGTGCCATGCGAATTAAGCTAGGAGAATTTACCCCGGCTTTATCCATGCGTTGTTGAATTTCGGCGGCTGGCATTTGTAAAATTTGGGCAAGCCGTTGTTTAGTACTGTCCCATTCCGGTTTTTTGGGAGCCATAGGCCAAATGTAAACGGAATGAGACAGACGACTAGTTGCTAAAATTCTGCCTTTGCGATCGAAGATACTGCCCCGTTCTGGCTGTTTAGGAATCAATCGAATTCGGTTATTGTCCGCCAATTGACGATTGCGAGTCCCTTCAACAAGCTGTAAATATGCCAGCCGACTGCCAATCCCACCAAACATGGCAACAGTAATCCCTAGCATTAACACTAAGGCTTGGAAACTACGCCCGACAGTGCGGGTCGTTTTCGTCTTGCTGCCATAGGCGGGATAAATGATTTTCATGGGGTGGGATTTACGATATTGGCGCAGTAGCATTTAAGATCTAAGTTACCCACAACTGAGGCGATCGCGCTCAGACAAAGCAGCCTTCATCGATCTCATTTTAATCAATTGGAATGAGCGTTCGCTCAGCTAATAGCGGTGACAAGTAAATTTATTGGCAGTTCGACAAAATACCGTGCAGACTGGAAGATAAAATATATTACCTGGGACAATACGGATGACGGCTCGAACTGCAACACGGTATACAGGGGGAAAAGTCGGTGCATCGCTGCTTGATGTTGAGCTGCAAAACGTCTATAAGTTTTTTCATCAAGAATTAGCCGTAAACGGGATCGACGTAAATATTCGTCGAGGAGAATTTTTTAGTATTCTCGGTCCCTCTGGTTGTGGCAAAACGACAACGTTACGTTTAATTGCTGGATTTGAACGAGCGGACGCGGGAAAGATATTGATTCAGGGTGAACAGATGAATCGCGTTCCGCCCTATCGTCGCCCCGTCAATACTGTATTTCAAAGCTATGCTTTGTTTAACCACTTAAATGTGTGGGATAACATTGCTTTTGGGTTGCGGTTGCAAAAACTCTCGCGGGTGGAACTGAATAGCCGCGTGGAAGCCGCACTCAAATTAGTCAAGATGGAGACAATGCGATCGCGCTTTCCCACCCAACTCTCAGGCGGACAGCAGCAGCGAGTTGCCTTGGCAAGGGCATTAGTCAATCGTCCGGCAGTCGTGTTGTTAGATGAGCCTTTAGCAGCGTTGGATCTGAAACTACGTCAGGAAATGCAGGTAGAATTATCCAATCTGCATCAAAATTTGGGCGTGACTTTTATCTTTGTCACCCACGACCAAAAAGAAGCCCTTTCTTTATCAGACCGCATTGCTGTAATGCATCGTGGCAAGATCGAACAAATTGGTTCTCCTAAAGAAATTTACGAACATCCAAGTACGGCATTTGTAGCTGATTTTATTGGCGATACTAACTTATTAGCCGGGAAAATCGCGCATAGCGATCGCTCGACTCTCCAGGTTGATAGTCACAAGGGATTAAAAATTGTCGTGCAAAGACATGACTATACAGAACCAACTGCAACTTCTGCTCCAGTGATGGTAAGCGTGCGTCCAGAAAAAATTGAATTGAGCTTGGAACGTCCTACTATTCGCACGAATTGTTTTGCTGGTAAACTACTACACGTCATGTATCTGGGAACCCACGTTCACTACTTAGTAAAATTAGACTCGGGCGATCGCATTAAAGTCTTACAACCAAATACAGGCAACACTTTATCAGACACTGATATACCGATCTACGTTCGTTGGGCGACTCGTGACTGTATAGCTTTAAAAGCCAGTGGAAGCGAATGAACACAAACCATCAGCCAGTACAAAGATTTTCGCGATCGAGACGCAGATTTATTCGCACATCAGTAGCAGCATTTTCTGGACTTGCTCTCACCCGTTGTGGCTGGAGACAGGGAGGAGTCCAACGGGAAACAGCATCAGCAGGTCCAACCGACAAGTTATTTGTCTATACCTGGTCGCAGTATACAGATGACAAACTAATTAAAAACTTTACTGCTCAGTTCAAAGCACCAGTCGTTGCAGACATCTATGAATCAAACGAAGCAATGCTGGCAAAGTTACAAGCGGGAGGAGGAGGAAATTACAGCGTCATCTATCCTAGCGATTATATGGTGCGGCGTATGATAGAAATGGGAATGCTCCACGAACTCGACCGTTCGCGCCTCCAAGGTTTAGACCGACTTGCCCCTCAATTTCAAAATCCGACTTACGACCCAGAAAATCGTCACAGTATTCCCATGAGTTGGGGAACAACTGGATTTGTTTACAATACCCAACAGTTAAAAGAACCACCTACAGATTGGGAATATTTGTGGAAAAACCGCCAGCAGCTATCAGGACGCATGACTTTAATTGATGACGTGCGGGAAGTCATGGGCGCAACTTTACGAATGTTGGGTTATTCCTACAACTCTAAAGATGAGTCGCAAATTAAACAGGCTTACGAGAAGTTACGAGAACTCAAACCCAGTATTGCTGCATTTGATACCGATGCTTGGCGCAGTCAAATCCTCGCTGGAGATTTAGTGCTAGCGATGGCATATTCGACTGATGGAATTAAAATTTCTCAAGAAAATCCCAATCTCAGATACATCATTCCCGCCAGTGGCACGTCTTTGTGGACGGATACGATCGCCATTCCCAAAACCGCACCCAATCTCGATGCTGCTTATACTTGGCTCAATTACAACTTGGAACCTACGGTAGCAGCAGAGATTTGTCAGCGACAAACCGTAGCCATTCCCAACCAAGTTGCATTAGAACAGTTACCAACTCAACTGCGCCAAGATACCAATTTGTTTCCTCCAGAATCGGTCTTAAATAGATGCGAACGCATTTCCCCTTTAGGAGATTTTGATGCAGTTTACGATCGCTACTGGACGCAACTAACTAGCAGCTAGGGGATCGGAAATTAGGAAAGTATGAAGGAAGAAGGAAGAAGGAAAAAGGATGAAGTATGAATAGTTATTCGTCATTGGTCATTGGTCATTATTCATTTGTTGACTGACAACTGGTCACTGGTTACTGGTCACTGGTCACTGATTATTGCTCCCTACTCCCTTCTACAAACTGTGCCTGCAAAAAAGTCACCACTTGAACTCGATGCAACCTCAAGTCAGGATGCCGAACCACCGCTACCACCGAAACATCCTCGTTGGTGGAATTGGCTAGAACCGACGATTTTTCTAACCCCGGCTGGAATTTGGTTGATATTGTTGTTGGTACTACCAACACTGATTATCTTTGAGTTGAGTTTAGTGCCAGGGTTTCGCCCGGGAAATATTGTTAATCCTAGCGGTGTAGATAATTATATTCAGGTATTTCAACCCCTGTATATGGGAGTGATGGGGCGATCGCTATTTTTAGCTAGCTCTAGTACTATTATTTGCTTATTATTAGGATTTCCCGTCGCCTACTGGATTGCTTTGTTGACTCCTCAACGCTGGCGGACTCTACTTTTATTGGGTTTTGTCTTACCTCTGTGGACATCCTCTTTACTGCGTTCTTATGCCTGGATTACGATTTTGCGTCCTACAGGCGTGCTGAACTCTTTGCTCAATAGTGTTGGTTTACCCAGCCTCCAGATTCACAATAGCAGTACGGCAGTTTTGATTGGCTTGAGTTACAATTTGCTGCCTTATATGGTACTGATTCTCTACGCTTCCCTGGAAAGATTAGACCGGAGATTGCTGGAAGCAGCCGCAGATTTAGGAGCAAATCCCGCTGAAACCTTTTGGAAGGTAACTGTCCCCCAAACTTTACCAGGAATTGCCGCAGGTTCGCTGTTAGTTTTCATTACGGCAATTGGCGATTTCATTGCTCCAGAGTTACTAGGTGGTGCATCCAGTATGACGATCGCCAGGTTAATTTACAATCAGTTTTTAGGCGCAACCCAGAACTGGGGATTTGGTTCGGCGTTAAGTATGGTGTTGGTACTAGCTGTTAGTATTGCGATCGCGCTATTAATTAAATACGGCGGGAATAATTCAGTGACTAGTGACTAGTTATCAGTGGTAATTGGTAATTGGTAGTTGGTAATTGGTAATTGGTAATTACTCCCCTTCTCCCACTCTCCCCCTCTTCCCCTCTGCTCCCTGCTCGTGCGCTCCCTGCTCCCTTGTCCCCCTTGTCCTCCTTGTCTCCCGACTCCCGACTCCCGACTTCCGACTCCCGGCTCCTCTGGAAGAAGGGAATTTTTGTTTTGATACTACTGTGTCTGATTGTCCGTGGCTTACCGTATCTCGCGCCAATTCATGCCAAAGATATCTTACAGGATGGACAGGCAATTGAATTTAGCGATCGCCACGGGTTGCCTTTGGGAACTTTACTGACTCGCGATCGCAACCATACTGTAGCCGTACCGTTGAATGCAGTTTCGCCCCAGTTTATCCAAGCAATTTTAGCAGCAGAAGACGGGCAATTCTATCATCATGGAGCGTTGGATTTAAAGGCAGTCGGACGGGCGATCGTCACTTCTATTCAAGCTAGAAGAATTGTCAGCGGCGCATCGACAATTACAATGCAACTAGCACGGATGCTAGAACCCTTACCGCGCAACTTCTGGGGGAAAGTTCGGGAAATTTGGTTATCTTGGCGGCTAGCCGCAGGCATGAGCAAAGACGAGATCTTGCAAGCTTACGTCAACCGTCTGCCGATGGGTGGCAATATCTACGGCGTAGAAGCTGCGGCGCGAATATATCTGGGAATGCCTGCATCCGAACTAAATTTAGCACAAGCTAGTCTGCTAGCAGCCATACCCAACAATCCGGTATATCTGAATCCTTACGATAGTTGGGAAAGATTGAAACGGCGACAGAAATATGTCCTCGATCGCATGGTTCTAGATAAACATATTACCCGTGCTGAGGCAGAAAAAGCCAATATCGAAGCAATTACGCTCCAGTCGCGACGGCAGGGAATTATCGCTGCACCGCATTTTCTATTTTGGGCAGCTAGTCAACTTCCCAAACAACACCCATCCCAAATTCGGACAACTATAGATCGTCCCTTGCAACAGTTTGTAGAAGTCCAAGTCCAGCAGATCGTGCGCCACCTTGCACCACACAACGTCCACCACGCTGCTGCTTTAGTTATCGACAATCATTCTGGTGCAGTTTTAGCTTATGTCGGTTCTCCCGATTACTTTGCCGATGCCGAATTGGGGCGTAACGACGGCGTGCAAGCACTTCGACAGCCCGGATCTACCCTAAAACCTTTTTTGTATCAATTAGCCTTGGAACAGCGGCTAATTCGTCCAAATACCGTATTAGCAGACGTACCTACCCACTATGCTATTCCTGGAGCGCGGCTTTACAGCCCTACAGATTATAGCGAATCCTTTCAAGGACCCGTGCGCGTCCGCGTTGCCTTAGCGAATTCTCTTAACGTTCCCGCCGTGCGAGTCTTGGAGCGAGTTGGTGTAGAAAATTTCTTACAACGCTTGCATCAACTTGGTTTCGAGCATTTAAACCAGCCCCCGGAATATTACGGACTCGGCTTAACCCTCGGTAGCGGCGAAGTCAGTCTGTGGGAATTAGCCCGTGCTTATGCGACTATGGCAAGAAATTCTATGGAATTAAGCGGGAGTCGGGGACAAGGGGGACAAGGGGGGCCGATTGAATTTGATAGCGGTTTTCAATTGGATGCAATACACGTCTGTAGGGGCGCACAGATGTGCGCCCCTACAAATG
>NZ_RSCK01000165.1:0-7668 GCF_003991895.1 Chroococcidiopsis cubana SAG 39.79 | reverse complement strand
CGATGGCGAATTGAAGAATGCTTTAAGTTTGCCAAAGATCAGTTAGGTTTAGGGGAATATGAAGTTCGCTCCTGGCATGGTTGGCATCGACATATCACTCTCGTCCTCGCGGCTCAAACATTTCTGAGTGTACTGCGGCATCAAGCTGAGCCTGTCATCGATAGGACTACCCCCCCTTTGACTGTAGCCGCCACTGGCAGTCTGGCTGCGTTCAAAGCGGCACGAGGTTTATTGTCCGGCTGAGTATTTGGGAGATCAAGCGGTGGGTATCTAGGCTCTTATTTCCTACACTTTGGTGTTTAGAACACGTTTTGCACTGGTCTTATTGGCGACGACAACATCAAGCTACTGCGCGATTCTATCACTACAAAAAACGCTCCCAACTCTCATCCGCTCAAATACAACTGTAATACTTAGAAGGCATTAAGGAACTAGCTAGAGATACGGCTATCAGATTGATTAAAGATACATGGGGTCAGCCTGTTCGATCTGGAGATGAAGCCTATGTAGAAGACATCGCCGCACAGATAGTAGAGAGCTTTACGGCTGATTTAGAACAAAACACAGCTTTGGAAAGTATAGCTGACAATGTGCTTTCATCAGCAATACCAGTTACAGAACCACAGCTTCATTCCATAGTTCCTATCCCCTCATCAGCCGTAATGTTTTCCAGCATTGAAGCTTACATAAGAAAAGACTTATGGCAAAAGAATGAGAACGGCATAGCCTATTTGCAGCATAGAGCTAAAGGGAACCCCAAAAATTACATTGAGCATTACATCTCTAGCCCAGGCGATATTACCATGCTTCCTTGGGATGAAGCTCAACAAATTATTGATAAGTTTGGCTTTACAACTGCCAAGCTCCACCTGATTTTTGCTGCCCATGCTATGAAACAGGAGAAACCTTGGGAAAGTAAATTTAACCTGAAAGCAAGCGATATTATCCAGGAATTTGGCTGGGAGAAAAATCACAAAAAACCAAAATCAGAAAAGCTACTAGAGATTGCTACCACAGCCTTTGCCCTTGATTGTTTGATAGTCAAGGCTGTTTGGGTGGAGGGGAGAAACAAAAAAGGACAAATTATAGGTAGCGCTCCTGTAGGAAGAATGTGGAACGTCCAGATTAAACCTATCGGTCAGTTTAATTTTGAAGGGAAGATAGACAATCCTGATGAAGTTTACATCACAATACAGCCAGGATTGTGGACTCAAGATTTTTTGAACCGAGCTGGAGCCAAATCGCGGGAAGCTTTATATCAGTTTGGCTACTTAGCCCAGCAAGTTTTGAAAATTGACCCTTACCATGATGAACTCGCGCTAAGGCTGGCTATATATCTAACATTGGATAGTCGGGTTCGCCTTGATGGAAAGTACAAAGTACGGGAGCTATTAGAAATTACATTCCCCAAATCGGTTATAGATAACGCTCGGTTAAACCGCCGCAAAGCCTATGACCTAAAGCAGCGTTGGGATAATGCAATGAAGCTACTGCTCAAGCTGGGCTGGCAGATCGCTTTTGACTCAGAAACCTACCCCGAAGAGCTAAGACCAGAATCCAAGGATAAGAAGCCTAAAGGCTACCTAGACAATCTGCTGGATGCGAGGTTAACTATCAAGCCCCCCACTCCTATCCCTGAACTCATAGCATCCAAGGTAAAACTTAAGGTAGAACCATTACAGTCCAAAGCAAAGCTAAAGCTAGCTCCTAGCACCGCCTTGACTAGCAGCCAAGTTAGAGAAGCCCGAAAAGCAAAAGGTTGGACTCAGGCTAAGCTGGCTGGTGTTCTTGGCGTGTCTCAAAACCTGATATCCCTTGTTGAACGGGGTGAACGCACCGTCAATCCAGAACTAGCCGCCCAGATCCGAAATCTTCTGGATATCCAAGATTGAGTATTGCTACTTAACAGTTCCAAACTACCAGCCGATTATTACCCGTGGTTGGCTGGTTTTCTGTTTTAGCTTTGTTTTAAAAAAAATAACCCAAAAAATTAGCTTGAAATCATTACCATACATAAGTTTGAGCTTTAAAACAAAACCATCCACATCCCCCGACAAAACCATCCACATCCCCCGACAAAACTATCCACATCCCCCGACAATCCATTTTTGAAACCCTGACTACATAAGAGTTTTAGCTTTTTAAAACAGCTCGGAGTAATAGATAAATAGATCAACTTTCCAACACGGGCTTGGCGGATTTGGCATTATCAAGTGATGCCATCCACATTCCGCCCACTAAAGAGAAATTGCCCCATCTGCTCTGGCGCTCGACGTGACTGCCAAGAAAACACCCACACGGGGCTAATTCACTGCCGCCACGATGTCACCGTTGCACCTGGCTACGTTTTTGATGTGCATGGGGGCATCATTGGCTGGCAGACCCGCTTTGACGATGCCCAAGAGAACAAGTACAAGTGGCTGTCTAGCCGTTCTGGAAGCCGAGCCAACAGTCCGAAGAGGAGGTCAGCATGAAGCTGCCTCCAAGACAGAAAAAAATCTTCCCCCCAGTCTTCCCCACCGACCCAGTAGGGGCAGAGTTTTGCAAGTGGTTTTGGTCCAATAGCAGGGGTTGGAATTTCATCAGAAGTAACTTACCAGCGCCAGGAGAGAAAACCCGCTGGACAACTCAGCCCTACCCAATCCAACCATTGGAACTGTGGCAGCGGCACGCTGACCCCCTAGAACTGCTAGGAGTTGGTTTCAAGAAATTTACGCGCTACTTGGTCATAGACATAGACCGTGGAAGCAAGTATCACCCGCTCAACGACGAAGCAAAGTATGCCGAAATACTTGCAACTCTGCGCTCGATTGGGTTGAATAGCCCCGTTGTCATCCGTTCCAGTTGGAGCGAGGGGTTGCACATCTACTACCCACTACCCAAAGCCATCTCCAGTTTCGGTGTCGCTTGTGCTGTCAAATGGACGCTGTTTGACAAAGGCATTCTGCTAGGAGACGGTCAGCTGGAAACTTTCCCCAATACCAAAAGCTATGGCTCGGATGGTAACTTCGTTCAATATAAGTGCCATCGGCTACCGCTACAGCCAGAATCAGGCTCGTACCTGCTGGACGGGCTTCTTGAACCATACTCTGATAGTGTTGAAGATCTGCTGGATGAATTCAACACCGCCGCCGCACAACAAAACCTCAAGCTGTTAACTCCAGTCATAGGGCGAAGTTGGTCTCGCCAAGCCGTGTCAAGCGGGTTTGGCAGTAGTGGTAGAGTAGAGACTTGGCGACGGCATCTAGAGCGAAGGATAAGCACGGGCTGGACAGCTTTTTCACAAACCAACGGCTTAATCAAGGACATCGCCACCTACGGGCGAGTATTCCTCCGCCTAGAGGGGAGAGCGCTGATTGACTACACGGTGCAGACAGCAAAGAACGCCCCTGGATACGAGCAGTTCTGCCGCCACCAGCAGGAAATTCACCGCCGAGTCTCTGATTGGAGCCGATGCGTGGAAGCGTACTACTGGCCCAAAGGGTCAGAGCCTTGCCGCTATGGAACCTACACTCTCCATTTCCACTTCGAGCCTGCTTCCTCTCGCCCACCAGCCGAGAACAACATAGTTAGCTTCAACGCCAGCAAGAGCGCCGAAGCACAAAAGCGCATTACTGTTGCAGTAGCACACCTAGAGTCGTCGGGCAATCTACCCGCAGCTGCCACAGCCAGGAGTTCTGCCATTATTGCCGCATCCAAGCTCCTGACGGGAATCGGCATCAGTCAAACCACACTGCATAAGCCTAAATACCTAGCACTGTGGCATCCCGACCACTACCACCTACAAGTTGAAAAGTGTGTAATAGATTGCTCTGAGCCGATTCCAGCCGCTGAAGCGGCTCAATCCTACCCGATTCTCCCCGACCCTTGGTTAGAGCCGCTTGAGCCACAAACCTTACCACAGCAAGCTTTGTCCGATAATTACACACTTCTTCCCTTAATGAAGGGTGTTTGTATGTTGTGCTTGCCACAGGCAAAAGAAGATCCCCAACCCAATTCCACTGAGTCAGAAGCTAATTCATTAAACTCTTTAAATTCTTCAAACTCTTTACCAACAGAATCAAATAGCCTATCTGATAAGAATTACAAATCCCCTATTTCCGGCAGCGCGGCAGAAAAATTCCATAAACCAGACTTATCAATCGACGCATCTGGCATCGTGGATGCTACCACCATTGTCGCACCAGAGCAGCTACACGAGCAATCTACCTCACTGCAAAGGAGAGAGTCTTTTGGGGGGAGTGTGTCGATAGAAGATTGCCATCGCCAGAACCAGCCAAGTTTATCCAGCCTGTATGTACCACAGACCCCATCATCATCCAAAGAAGGCTGGGAATTGCACTCATCGGCTCCCAAGGCGGCTCCAAACAGTGAAAATTCACGGCTGCACTCAGCGGCTCCAGCTGACACGCAAACCATTCGCCGCCTCATCAAAATCCGGCTAATTGCCATACAACACGCTAAAAAAGCAGTCCAATCGCAGTCTGGAATTGAGGGAAGAAGATTCAGCCCCTCTGAGCGAGAGCAACGGGAAACCATTGCCAAGATGCGTTTCCTCTGGGAGTCGGGCGAACCGATTTTAATGGATGAGGTATTAGCTTGGGCTAGAGCCAATCCAGACCTAATACCGGCATTAAGCCGAGATACGTGTAATTTTCGGCAAGATGGTTGCGAAACTGTTACTATGCTTAGGTTTCAAAGATTTTAGCACTCAGGTTAATCACCGTGCTATCGGTGGTGGGATATTGTGTGTGAATCAGCCACGCGATCGCCTTATATGCGCGAGATGCCACGTCACGTAAGGACTCGAAGCTTTTGAGTGAGGTCGCGAATGGCTGGAGGGGGAACTTCTACATTCCCAAAAACAGTCGTTTACGGGGAAGTTTAAGAGCGATTCGGGTATAGAGAGTTGATTTTCCGCACCCTGCTAAATCGTGCCGAACTATCATTTATGGGCAAGTTAGTAATTATGGCTCGTACCGCTCCCGAAAAAAGTAGCCGAAGAGAGAGAAACAAACGCGCAAGAAGGCATACTCCTAAAGCGATTTAGGCTATTTGGGACACGCGAGTATTTAGCACGCGGTTCGTTATACGGATTGATTACCAAAACGCTTCAGGATTCTGGGTCTGACTGAAGCAGGAACACCGATGAAACCTAGATACAGCAATAGTTTCCAGACTATCTTGCCGAAAATTACACGTATCTCGGCTCAATGCCTTACTTACGCTACGATCAAGGTACGCGGTGTGGGAGATGCGTGCTATCGAACACCGCTACTGCTAAAGGTTACCTTTTCACGAACCCCACCTTTTGACATATTGATTAGCTCCTAGCTTTTTCCTTGTGCCATGAGTTGCTGTTCTCAGCGCACACAAGAAGCAAAGGAGACTAACAATGCCAGTGTCCAAAGAATCCAATCTACATAGAGAAAACCGACTGCTTGCCGCTCTACCTACTGCCGAGTATCAACGCCTGCTTGCCAATTTGGAGCTCGTCGAGCTTCAACTCAAGCAAGTTCTCTACGCTGCGGATGGGCCAATCACACATGTATATTTTCCTCATCACTCAATCACTTCTTTGATTTATACATTTGAAGACGGCTTAACAAATGAAGTTGGTGTGGTGGGCAATGAGGGCATGGTGGGTCTGCCCGTAATTCTGGGCGGTAACACCACGACTACAAGCGCGATCGTACAAGTTGCAAACGGTGCTACGAGGATGGGGGCAGCCCAGTTTAAAGCCGAGTTTAATAGGGGTGGCCCGCTGCAAGAACTGCTCTTGCGCTACACGCAGGGATTATTTACTCAAATTACACAAACAGCTAGCTGCAACAGCCATCATTCAATAGAGGAACGTCTTGCCCGTTGGTTGCTTATGGTTTCTGACAGGATGGAGTCAGATACGTTTTTACTCACTCAGGAATTTATCGCCGAGATGCTAGGCGTGCGTCGCTCTGGCGTTACGGTAGCCGCAGGTACTCTTAGCCAAGCCGGAATTATCCAATATAGCCGTGGCAGAATTAACATTCGTAGTCGAGAGAGTTTAGAAGCAACCTCCTGCGAGTGTTATTCAATTGTAAAAAATGAGTTTACTCGGTTGTTAAGCATTGCATGCGGTTAAATTCTCTGGGAGCACCTTTGTAGATTAGAGTTTCCGTATGATAGCAGACAGACATTTAAGACTGAGCGAGTCTAGACTGTTGGCATCATTGGTTTTCTATAACATTCGTGTTCAGGGCAATCAAAAGTTAGGCATGATGAATGTGACGGACATGCATCGTAAATACAACGATAATACTAACAAAGGAAACCTGGAATCCCTTTGGGGTAGTAGTTGGAATAAACTCACTCCAAAGCAGAGGCAAATGGTCAGTGAGATTCTTGATAGTAACAGGAAGAAGGAGTCGTTAGGTGAAGTGTGAAAAATGAGTTGAAGCTTGAAGATAGAAGCGAAGAGCTAAAAATTTCTTTGCTCACTAGTGAGAGAATTCAGGAAGCTTTGGCTGTTCAGGAAATCTTCATTAATAATGAGCTGCAAAAGAAAAGCGAGGAGATAAAGGCTTCTGTGCTCGCTAGTGAAAATCTTCACCTGAAAGACTTGCTCGCCTTTACTATTGAAAAAGCTTCAAACACCGAAGAACAGCTAGAAATATCAAGCGAGCAGGTCATAACTTTAAAGGAAGAGCTGCGTGCCGCAAACAAGGAACTGGAGTTGTACCAGCAGGAGCTTGATGCTTGTCATCATGGGATGGTTGCATTAGTGGAGGAAATACAAGAATTAACTTGTGTGAAGGATAGGAAGCACTTCATTACAAAGAGTTTGGATTGTCTCTAACTGGATGCCTACTTCTACCTTCTATGTACCGGCATTTTTCAGTTTTCCGGTGTAGCGACACACCGTAAACTCTCCTCCTCGTACCCCCTTTCACTGCGGTGCTTTCGTAAGTTCGAGGCGATCTCTTCCGCTTCCTTCTTTGACCCGCATCGCCATTCTTTTTGCCCCTTAATCCGTGACCTGAGTCCGCCCCAGGCGGCTATAACCACCCACGTCCCGAAAAGGTCTTGGCGTACCTCCAAGGAGTACCAGCGATCACCCCGCCTCCATTCGTGCCGTTTCCACGCTACATGGTCATAGGCAATCATCGCCCCTTTCCCCGCTACCCGTCACCGTGCTGCTTCATCGTTGAGCGGGTGTTTCGTGATGGTTCTTAAGTCATCCCCCTCATCTTTCATGACGCGGTAGAGTTCCCATACCTGCTGAAGGTTCAGCCAAAACTCGGCGCTGTTCCCGAAGAAGCGAGAAAGACGAAGGGCGGTACTGGGGGTGATACCGCGCTTTCCGTTAACGAGCTCATTCACCCTTTGAAACGGAACATGAATCGCTTCCGCAAGCGCTGCCTGTGTGATTCCCATCGGCTCAAGGAAATCTCTGAGGAGTATTTCACCGGGATGGGTCGGGGGACGGTTTTTTGGAATTCTCATTCGTACGTCCTCATGAATGGTAATCGACGATTTCAACGTCTATTGCCCCTGCTTCCGACCAGCCGAAGCAGATTCGATACTGATCGTTTATCCGGATGCTGTAGTAGGCATTGAGCCGAGATCTGTGTTTTTTCCGGCAAGATAGTCTGAAAACCCTTATCCTGCCTGGTTTTGATAATTTGAGCC
>NZ_RSCK01000164.1:0-7699 GCF_003991895.1 Chroococcidiopsis cubana SAG 39.79 | reverse complement strand
CATCAAGCGATTGCTAAGTTTTATCATTACAAACGTCGCCTTTCCCAATCGCTCAGCTATCTACAACTGTAGTACTAGTTCTATCAAGTTCGGAAGGTTCATAAAGCATAGCGTTATGCTTATGTGTTTAAAATCCATACCATATCAAAAAAGCTGAGAACGACCATATCGTTTATTTTTCATATCGTCAAGACGATGTCACTAAGACTTTGTAAATAAACTATCGACTCTTTTGAGTATTCAATTGAAGAATAAACATAACGTTATGCTTGTTTTTATATCATTGATACTGGGTAAGAAGCAGCCCTGACCAAATTTTCCCAGCTTCGGTATCTTCAATCCTTAAACATTGATGTTTAATCTGATGGTGAGACAGCGATCGCACCTAAAGAAACCCAAACTCCAGTTTGACTGTAGAAATCTTCCCGTTGTTCTAACTCAAACTCTCCCGACAGAACAGCCAACCAAGTTTTGACTAATCTGATTTTCCGCTCTGACTTTAGTGTAGTTGAAGAGTCTATCTGTTCTACCAGCTCGACCAATGGTAAGCACCTGGTTGACTTACTCACAAAACAATCGGCGATCGCGCGCTTGCAGAGCGAAAAATCTTCAGTATGGGCAAGCGCAACTATGAAATCTTTTTGCTCTGCATCAGATAGGGTTGAATTATCTTCTGCTTCTAGTGGGAGCGTAACAAATTATTATGCTTTGTGCTACATTGAAGCACACTTTGCAGAAGCGACCAATTTATTGAGAATTAGATGATTCAACATCTTATTTTTTCGTCGCTCATTCTCATTAAACTTTAAACTTTCAACGGCATACTACAAAGCATAATAATTTATTACGCTCCCAACCCTCGGTGTTGAAACCCTCAATTGGCGTGTTTAACAAAGCGCTGGGCCTGATTGCTTACTGCTTTCTGGCAAGCTGTGTTAATGGGTAGCTGTAAAACCAGCATTCTGTATAGCTGTATTTATGGCCTAGATGTTTTATGATTTTGTTGTTGCCGGAAACAGCATCTGTGTTGCGAGAGAATACCCCGACAACGTGAACCCAGATTTAACACTTCCTAAATAATATCGTATTATTACAGTTTTCCAACAGTTTGATAACACCACCAGTTTGAGCATAGGCTGCTCAACGCAAAGGTTCGCGTCAGCCAACCCGAGATTTTCAGAGGTAGCTGAAGACAAAGTCCAGAGTTTTTCTGTAAAGACAGATACAAAACATCGAACTACCTTAGTGAATAAAAGGTTGTGAAATGTCAGCAGTCTTTTACAGAAATGACTCTTTAGTCTCAAATCAGGAGGTAACAACGTATAAGCAGAACAAACAGCCCTACTTTGTGATGTTCACAGAATCTTCCCTTGTTTATTCTTTTTAGGAGCTTCTACCATGATTCATCACATTTCACTTGCTGTTAACAATCCACTTCATGTCGCTAAGGTGGTTGCAGAATTATGGCAGGGACGGCCGATTCCGTTCCCCGCTCATCCTGGTAGCTATTTCACAATTAGCCTGGATCGGTATGGTACCGCCATTGCGTTTATGCCCAAAGGCACGGTACTCAAACCTGGTTCATCGTTGGAATCCGTCTGGTTCTCCAATCCTAACCCTGATGCTACTGGCTACACTGCTACTCATGTGAATATTGCAGTCCCAATCAGCGAAGCGCAAATTTACGAGATTGCTAATCGAGAAGGATGGCGCGCTGTCCGCTGCAAACACGGAGACTTTGAACTGATTGAATTCTGGGTGGAAAATGAAATC
Organism: Chroococcidiopsis cubana SAG 39.79; assembly: GCF_003991895.1. Lineage (NCBI taxonomy): Bacteria > Bacillati > Cyanobacteriota > Cyanophyceae > Chroococcidiopsidales > Chroococcidiopsidaceae > Chroococcidiopsis > Chroococcidiopsis cubana. The sequence goes on along the minus strand of NZ_RSCK01000164.1, from coordinate 5,926 downwards.
CTGTTTGAGCTGTTGCCACCAACACTCATGGAGCGATACCTGGCTATAGTGCAGCCGGAAAATCTGAAGGCGATGTTTGATTAGCTAGGCAGGCAAGATTCCTATTGCTCAAGCGAGAAAAGCTTAGAAAATCAATCATTCTACGATCACTGACTTCACTGTTGCTCCTTCCTGCCTTGGTTCGTATACCAGGACTGCCAAAATGAAAAAGCTAAATCTATGAATGTAGAAATTGTTCCGTGCTCTGTTCAACACCTTGAATATCTAATTGAGGACATAGACGCCTTTCGACAGGCTTACGGGCTTCAGGTCGTTGATGGATATATGCCCTTTGAAGGGGCGCTTCAGCACATCCTGAACCAATTCCAAACTTTGCAAATCTGGTATCCCTGGCTGCCATATCTGTTTCTTTTTCATCCCGATCGGACTTTAGTTGGGTTTGGTGGCTTCAAATCCGTTCCTGATTCTAGGCGCATGGTTGAGATTGGTTACTCTGTTGCCCCAAGTTATCGGGGCAAAGGTTTTGCAACATCTGCGGCATGTCAGCTTATTAAGATAGCGTTTGAGTCAGAGTTAGTTGACTGTGTTAGCGCTCATACATTGGCAGAACCCAATGCATCAACGAGAGTATTGGCAAAGTGTGGCATGACCAAAGTCTCAGAGACTGTCGATCCTGATGTTGGAGCTGTGTGGAGATGGGAAATTAGAAAGAACTTTTGAAATGGAAGGAGGATCAGTATGCAAAACCAACTACAAACCACTAAAGAAGCCATTACGATATGCAGAGCAGCAGAAGATGACGCAGTTGTCCTGGCTGAATTGGGTGCGCGTACGATTCGACAAACGTATGGTGCTGCCTTTTCCAGCGAAGACATCGACCGCCACATCTCGGAGGCATTCAGCCTAAAGCGGCTGAATGCCGAACTCGCAAACCCAGAGATTTTTTACCTCCTGGTTACCGTTAACCAGGAGCCCTGCGGCTATACCAAGCTTCAGCCAACGTCCACTTCAGAGGCAATAACGGGCACAGGCCCAATTGAGCTGGTGCGCTTGTACCTAGATTCGCAGTGGATTGGTCAAGGCATCGGAGCGAAGCTTATGCAGACTGCACTAGAATTTGTCGCAAACAATGGGTTTAGAACCTGCTGGCTCCGCGTTTTGGAAAATAATACCCGTGCGATCGCCTTCTACCGCCGTTGGAGTTTTGTAGAGGTTGGTAGTGAATATTACCTAGCAGCGGGTGACAATACTGTACCTGTCCTACTGATGACCAGGCTGATTAACTGACAGTTGCGCTAGAACAACCGCAACTCCCCGTTTTATGAATGCTGTTGAGGTTCTCGTTAGTTAAGCGCTGCTGCAGTTGTTGATGAGCATCGGGAATTTTTGAGTGCCGCGATCGCCCTTGGGAGCGTAATAAATTATTATGCTTTGTAGTATGCCGTTGAAAGCTTAAAGTTTAATGAGAATGAGCGACGAAAAAATAAGATGTTGAATCATCTAATTCTCAATAAATTGGTCGCTTCTGCAAAGTGTGCTTCAATGTAGCACAAAGCATAATAATTTGTTACGCTCCCCTCGCCGCTTTCTAGAGATGTTGTGCCGCGTGGTAGAAATCTAAAATGCCGATGGCACAATGAGCGAAGCATTCTTGATAAAGCCGCCAAAATCCACGCGCTCCATCGGAAATCCAAGCGATTTGAGGTGCTGTCTTCAGTCCTTGACGCATTGCTTCGAGTTGTAATCGGGGTTTGAGATCATCAATGCTGCCCAGCACTGCAACGAATCGTCGTTGATGTAATTGGGTGACGTTCTTACCAGCTTGAGTCTGATGTTTACCCAATCGCGCCAGGAGTGCAACTTTGACTTCTCGCCAGACGATTTTGCCTTTTGCGGTTTTCGGTTGCGGTCGAAATGGAACTGTGACTCCATCAGCCGCAATGAGCAAGGGTACCATTTGGTTAAATGTTTGCAACTTCTAAAGAAGTGAGAATATACCTCCATCCAGTCAAATCTTTCAGAATTTTTTCACTAAACGAGTTGAGAATTCTTCTAATTTTAGCTTTGAGACTATTGAGATTATTAAAAATCTCCCAGCTCAAAAATCCTTTGAGATGTTCCCAAAGTCTTTCTATGGGATTGAGTTCTGGACAGTGAGCTGGCTGAAACAGAAGGATGATATTTTCGGGAGCTTTTAGTTTAGGAGTTGTATGAAATGAACCATTGTCTAATTGAATAATCTGTAATTCTTCAGGATATGTTTCAGAAAACTCATTCAGAAATTCTGGAAAACATTCTGTATCTAAATGAGACAGTTCGCGGAAAAAGTTTTCTCCAGTTAATGGTTCTACAACACCATACATATAGTACTTTTCTCGTCTAAACTGAAGGGTGCCTATAGGTTTAACTCCCCTGGATGTCAATTTTCTTCTTTGAACAGTTTTCCACCCTAATCTCGTTTCATCTTCGCACCAATACCGTACACTCTTAAACTTTTTTGATTGCTTTTCTGCCTCTTCTATCACACTCAGTAACTTTTGGGGTAGTTCTTTTTTAAAGCTTTCTACTACCCCTGGCTCTTGCTCGCTACTTTTTGGTCTCGCTACTTTCAAATCAGCCTTTAGTTTGTCATGCACTAGATTATGTACCACATCATACTTGACTTGTACCCCTAACTCTGCTGCTAACCACAGTCTGACCTCCTCATAACTAGAAAATCCTTCAGGTTCAAGAAGTTCTTGTTTTAAACGTTCTACTACTTCAGATGGAATTAATGGTGTTCTTCCTGTACTTTTACCTACTTCTAATAAATAATTTAATCCCCCCTGACGATATCGGCTTAGCCATCTTTGTACCGTAACTCGATTACGTCCTAATACCACTGCTAAATGTTGCACTGTTTCCACTTGTTTAGTTTTTAGCAAATACAGTGCTTGTACTCTTTCCTTTCCAGTTGCCGTTTTTTGCTGCTTCAAGAGAGTTTTCAGGGTCTCCGGTGATTCAGCAATATTGAGCTTGACTCTCCCAGACATCAGGCTTAAATTTAAATACTCTTCTCCTCAACTGTAGCGTATTAACAACCAAGTGGTAGGCATTGCTTCGAGCATAGGATCTCGTGCTTCCATTGGTATAACTTTCCCATGGATAAACGCTTCAAGTTGACTTTCCAAATAGGTTTTCGTCTGTTGTCCAAATGCTTGTACCCAATTCCAGATTGTACTGTCACTGATGCTGACTCCAGTTACTTGCTGTAGAATTGAAGCAGCAAGTTCACCAAGGTTAGCATTTGACGTTCAGCAAAGCCTTTACTTAGTAGCAGAGTGTTGCAAACTGAGCAATAACTTTGCTCATCTTGACGCTTTCCCCGCTCAGTCAATTGCTGCTCAACAATGCTTCTAGCAATCCACAATCCCATTTTCCATGCAGTGAGTACCAATGTAGCTAAGGTAACAGCAGATCTAAGTTGTTGACACAATTGTTGCCAATCTGAATTGTCTGGATACAATAGTTCAACAGATTGTTGCATGAGAATTACTAGAAACAGAATGATAGTACATATCAGAGGTGTGAACTATTCACACCTCTGGAATCTCTTAATCTCCTACGTCAGTAGCAAGGGAAAATCATCGCTACAGTACGCAAACACTGAATGCGCTCTTTCGCTATCTAGAGAGTGCCTCAGTATGACTATCGGCATAATCTGTACTGACCGTTACTTGTTGCCAACTTTCTAAATTCGTTTTGACTGATTCCAATTTTTCCTGAATCAAGCTCATGGCATCAGTGCCTAATGCCAGTCGCAGGGGTGGATGAGGATTTTCCACGGCTTGAATGATGGCTTGTGCTGCTTTCGCTGGATTGCCGGGTTGCCTACCATCCATCTGTTTGAACCACTGCAATGAAGCACGGCTCACCAAATCATAGGCATCAATGGGCTGTTCGGCGGCTGCCAGAGAGCGTCCGTTAAAGTTTGTCCGAAATGCTCCAGGCTCAATTAAAGTGACTTTAATGCCAAAAGATTCGACTTCTTTAGCCAGGGCTTCAGACATCCCTTCCAGGGCAAATTTAGTGGCGCAGTAGATGCTGCTTCCGCCAAACCCGACTAATCCTGCTGTAGATGAAATATTGACAATGTGACCACTGCTTTGCTGACGCATCAAAGGCAAGACTGTTTGGATCAGATGGATTGCCCCAAAGAAGTTAGTTTCAAATGCTTGACGGATATCAGTTTCACTGACTTCTTCGAGTGCGCCAATTAGTCCATATCCAGCATTGTTCACGAGTACATCAATTCGACCAAATGTTTTGATTGCTGCATCAATGGCTGCTTGTCCCTCTTGAGGTAGAGTTACATCTAGACGTACAGCCTTTGCATTGTCTGGATATTGGTCAATCAAAGCACGAAGTTGTTCTGGTTCACGAGCCGTCGCTATCAGGTAGTCGCCCTGCTTCAACACAGCTTCTGCTATGGCACGTCCAAATCCAGTTGAACAGCCTGTAATCAACCAAACTTTAGGAGCAATACGGTTTTTGTCTGAGTTCATGGCTATATCTCCAACAGAAACGACAAGACAGTTTGAATAATGTGCTTATCTCTACACTAAAATCCGGCGAATAATATGTCCAATATCGTTTATGTCTTAGACTAAGAGCTAAAACATATTAATCAATGGAACTTCGACACTTACGCTACTTTGTGACCGTGGCAGAAGAACTCCACTTTGGACGAGCAGCACAGCGGCTCCAGATGGCTCAACCACCCCTCAGCCAGCAAATCCGTCAATTGGAAGCGGAACTAGATGTGCAACTGTTGTACCGAACGAAACGAACGGTTCGCTTGACCGATGCAGGGCAGGTGCTTTTGCAGGAAGCACGTTACCTATTAATGCAAGCTGACCAAGCGATTGCAATCACACAACGAGCAGACCGAGGAGAACTCGGTCGGTTGATCTTAGGCTTTGTCGGGTCTGCGACTGATAGCATTTTGCCTGTAATCTTAAAAGCCTTTCGACAACGGTTTCCCAATGTGCAACTGATTCTGGATGAAATGACGACTGCTGAACAGGTAGAAGCTTTACACAACAATCGTATCCAGCTAGGATTCATCCGTCCGCCCCTAAACGACGAAGACCTGATTCTAGAGACGGTTCTACAGGAGTCACTTGTGGTCGCGCTACCCGAAGCTCATCCACTGGCAACTCAAACTCAGGTGTCTCTAGTATCTTTGGCAGCGCAACCCTTTGTACTGTCTCCACGCCATCTTGGTGCAGGATTTTATGACCAAATCTACAGCTTGTGTCAGCAGGCTGGATTTACACCGCAGGTCGCTCAAGAAGCAATTCAGATGCCAACGATCGTGAGTTTAGTTGCCGCAGAATTAGGCGTTGCACTCGTTCCAGCGTCATTGCAAAATTGGCAACGAGTTGGAGTGGTTTATAAACCACTAGCCGACTCAACACCGCAAATTGAGTTAGCAATCGCATGGCGACAAACCGACACTTCCCCAGTCTTACACCAATTCATTGAACAAACGAGAGCAGCCATTTCATCGACCTCAGCACATCAAGATTTAGCTTGAGGATAGCGAAATAACCTTGATGAATAACGGAGCATGAATTGAATTTTTGTACTCCCCCAATGCCTCGATGCGCCCCCCTACTACCCTACTACATTTGCCGAGCGCTTATTGCTTCGTCACAAATTTAGGTAGGGGAAACGATTTGTCATTTTGGCGATCGCTACCAGCAAAGTAAGCCCAAGAGCCGATAGCGGCAGCCAAGAGCCAACCGAGGATTAATACTGCTATGGGAAGCGCGATTGAACTATCCATGTCATAACCTCCTGAAATTTGAGATTTGTCAAACTAGTCGTGCGCGCACAGCTCCTTCTTAACAAGGGGATCGAGAAGCGTCAACATTTCTTAAAG
>NZ_RSCK01000163.1:3025-7715 GCF_003991895.1 Chroococcidiopsis cubana SAG 39.79 | reverse complement strand
GTCTGCGCCACAGTAGACCAGATTAAAGGAGTAATACCTTCTTCCATACACAACCATCTCAACAGCGGACAAAACCCCTGCCCTCTTGTTTTTCGGCATTTGGAGTGGTTGAGTTAAACTAAGCAGTTCCGTCACTCGGATGACTTTATTCAACTCAATCGCTCTATCATATACCAATAAACTAGTTTGCGTGTAAAAAGCGACTAGCACTTAATACGGGATTTCATCCTCATCAACGGGTAAAGCAGTTGTTTCAACCGTTTGCGGTGGCAAGCTTTCAGGGACTCGATGAGTAGGTGCAAGAAGTGGAGGAGTTTCATCGTCTGCTGTCTTGAGGATGTGATTGGCAAAGCCGTTAGCCGAGGCAGCAATACCCCATAGTTCCTGGCTTTTCTCTAAGCAGATAAACTTCTCTAGCTCTTGCGATGACGGCATAGCAATGGTTTCTGGAATCGCTACCCATGACTTTTTCGCACCGTTGGGTGGTTCTAAGGATGGCTTAAAGGTAGGATTGAAGGCGCAAAGGCAATGGAATCGTTTGTTAAGGCTGCGATAGCCGCAGTTGAACCGTTGGGCATACGCGATCTCCATTTTGACTTTAAATGAGTTAACAGCTTCGCCAAATTTAGCAGCAGCAACGCCATGAATCGAAAGGACGAGCGGAACTTTGTGTAGATTCTGGTTCTCCTTACCCAATAGGTAAATCATGTAAAAGCTACGCAAGGTTGCCTTATCGCCGAGTTCGAGATATTGCTTGCGTCCCTCTGGAGTTTCGTAGTTTCCCATGATTTCCTTACTCTCCCGCAACTCGATAAATCGGGGAGACGTAGCTAAGATGTGCATTTTGGGAGATTTATAGAGTATCCCTTTCTCTACTGCGCCACTGGAGAAGGTGTGTTCGTAGTTGGGCGGCTCTCCTTCCCAACCGATGAGTTCTAGGGTACTAGCCTTGACAAATAGACCAACTGTTGTCGGAGATTTATCATTAAGGATTTGACAGATTTGCATTCCAGCGATGGAGCCAGTAAACTCTGAGTTTTGGAAATCTTGAAGTTCCATGAGGGCATGAGAAAAACATCACCCCCAAGCGGCGCGTAAGCGCATGGGTGTATGGTTGGGACGTTGGCGATCGCAGCATTAATTAGCTACTACTTTCCTGTTTCAATTTGCTTCTGCTACTACGACTCGATCGGGTTTCGCTTTATAGAAAGTGCCGCAATCTTGGCGGGGTCCATTAACGATTGGGGGAGTACAGTAGTGCTAATACCCTCATCGATCGCGCTGAGTCAGGAAAAGCTAAATAAATCTTGAGAAGGGTTGTAATATATGGTTTTCACGCTTAATTTTCTACAGATGATTTAATTCAGAGCGATTTTACCGAAATCCTTATCTACAGTAGCTTCTAGTTTTTATTCTCTCGAAAGCGATTTATGAGGGAATAGTTCATTAGAAAAGCAAGTATAAAATTACTAAAGTTTTGGCAAACGGGATCGCTATTCTCTCACCGATTGTGTGTTTAGATTCCTCAAGAAAGCTAATTTGAGAGAACCATTGCCCTTAGCGGTAGAATCGTCTTGAGCTTGTAGAGAGATATGAAGGCGATGTCAAAGGCAAATACTCTAGCAGTTGACTTTACCAAAGCGAAAGATGTCTTGCAGATTCTGCCGAACGGATCTCTTCTGACAAGTCGTGGAGCGCAATGGGATGGAATTTATTTAGAATACTATCGTCATCCTCCCTATGAAATTCCCGAAAATTTTCCAAAGCAGCACCTAATTTTGATTAACACTAGAATTCCCCCTTCAACCCACTACGAGCAAGCCCTCGACGGACGTATTTCTAGTGACGAGCTGAGACAGGGGGAAGTCATTGTCATTCCAGCAAATATTTTGCATTGGGCGCGTTGGGATGCAGAACACGATTACATTACCCTCAGCCTCGATCCTACAATATTTAACCGCTACGCCGCTCAACTGTTTGAAGTAGATGATACTGAACTCGTGCCTCATCTAGCAACATCTGACCCGTTAATTTATGGATTGGGGCTTGCCCTCAAAACCGAGCTGGAGTTGGATGGCTTAGGTGGGCGGTTATACACCGATTCCCTCACCAGCACATTGTTTACACATTTACTGCGGCATTATTGTGCGAGGAAGAACAGTATTCCAACGTATACCGGAGGATTATCCAAGTCTCAACTGCGTCAGGCGATTGAATACATCCACAACCATCTTGAGCAGGATTTGACTTTGGCTGAACTTGCTGCCGTTGTCAGGATGAGTCCCAACTACTTTGCTAGTTTGTTCAAACAGTCAATTGGTTTGACCCCGCATCAATATGTGATTGGGTGTCGAGTGGAGGCAGCTAAACATCTGTTGCGACAAAGAGAACTCACGATCGCAGAGATTGCCTTTCGCCTTGGCTTTGCTCATCAGAGCCATTTTAACCACCACTTCAAGAGACTGGTTGGGGTAACACCCAAAAGATTTTTAACAAGTCAGTAAGAACGTGCCAAAAATCAGAAGAATTTGCCAGAAATAAATCTGTTTGTTCCCGATACTGAGAACTGAGAAGGCGGGAGTAATAGAAACAGTAAGTAGCAGGCGATCAATGAACGGACACCCAATAAAAAGACGTGAGTTTTTTAGAGGAGCAGCGGCGCTGGGTTCGCTTGGTATGTCGGGTATCTTAGCAGACCCAGTTATCGGTACGCGATCGGCGGGACAATTGCCCGCTCGTAGCGAGTTTGTGGTGCGGAATGCATACGTGATGACGATGGATTCCGCACTCGGAGATTTGGCGAATAGTGACGTACATGTGCGTGACGGCGAAATCGTTGCCGTTGGAACTAGGTTAATTGCTCCAACAGCAAAGAATATTGATGGGCGAAACACGATCGTCTTGCCAGGTTTGATTGATACACATTGGCATCTGTGGACTTCCTTATTCCGTAGTTTGTCTGGCGATACAAAAGAACGCGGTTACTTTCCCCTATCCAAACGTCTGGGCAAGGCATACACACCAGAGGATATGTATCGAGCCGTGCGGTTCGCTACAGCTGAGGCACTGTTTTCAGGCATCACAACCGTACACGATTTTAATCACAACGTTCGCTCCCTCAATTATGCAAAAGCGGCTTTACGTGCGCTGACAGACACGGGCATCCGTGCGCGTTTTTCCTACGGTTACTATCAAGCTCAGCCATCAGAAGAAGCTACGGACTTTGACAGTATTGCAGCTTTACGCGAATTGATGACTGACTCTCAAAAGAATTTACTGTCATTAGGATTCGCCCCACGTGAGGTTTCTGTCTATAAAATGTATCGCCGCGATTGGGAAATGGCACGTAAGTTGGGACTACCGATAACAGTTCACGCTAATTCCTCACGTAGCGAAGCCCTGGAAATTGAACTGATGTCAAAAGAAGGATTGCTAGGAAAAGACGTGCAGCTCGTTCATGCAACTGTGGTGACTCCGGCTGAGGTTGAGCAGTTAGCGAAAAGCGGTACATCGGTGAGCCTGACACCCTACACGGAGATGCGTGGCGGATTCGGCTTTCCTACAGTTGGGCAACTTTTCTCGGCTAGGGTACTCGTCAGTCTTGGAGTTGACACTACGGCATTAGCAGGGAATGCGGATATGTTTGCGATTATGAAAGCGATACAGAGCGTGGGCAACGCACGCGCCGAAAGCGAGTTTAAGTTGTCGCCCCGTCGCGTTCTAGAACTGGCAACCATTGACGGAGCGCGAGCTATGGACATTGCTGACCGCGTTGGCTCCTTAAAACCAGGCAAGCGTGCTGACTTGATTATGGTGTCAACTATGAATCTCAACATGGGCGTTTTTACCGATGCGGCACATTTGTTAGTAGAAGCCGCACAACCCTCAAATGTTGACATGGTTGTGGTTGACGGACGTATCCTTAAACATAACTCTCAGCTTACGGCACTAAACGTCGAGCAAGTTATCCGAGAAGCAAGAGATTCACTGGTTGCCGTGCGCCGACGTGCTAATTGGTACTAAGACAGTTTATTCGCTATTTTCTTTGAAGTCGATTGCTGAATGACCTGAAAAAACAAAGAGGCTGTGATGACTGACGACTTGAATATTCGTTTAATGACCCAAGCCGATGTTGAAGCTGGGTAGTGATATGGAAGTAGTGGTGGGTTGTAATTCCTGCCCTTTGGGCATTCTGTATACTATTAGCTAGTACAAATAATCCTCACATACTCGCCTAAAATTAGTATTTTTGATGACAACAATTTTAGCGTTCTTATTTTACTCATTTGTATTACTAGTGCCTAAATTAACACCAGAGGTGATAGAACCATCCCAAAAAATATGTGAAGAACCTTCAGAAGGAGTCTGTCCTACCTGTAGTTCTGAGCAGGTGATTAAAAATGGCTCAACTCATAATGGCAAGCCAAAACATCAATGTAAAAGCTGTGGTCGCCAATTTGCGATCGATCCGACTAACTCACCTGTTTCAGAGGAAACCAAGCATCTGATCGATCGGCTCTTGCTTGAGAGAATATCATTGCGAGGAATTGCCAGGGTGACTCAGGTGAGCTGGTCATGGTTACAAGATTATGTCAATCAAAAGCTAGCTCGAACTCCGCACCAAGTCACAGTTTCAGTCAAACTGCCAGGGAAATTAATGATTGAATGTGACGAGCTATGGTCATTTGTT
>NZ_RSCK01000163.1:1932-3015 GCF_003991895.1 Chroococcidiopsis cubana SAG 39.79 | reverse complement strand
TGAGCAACCCCTCAATTCCAATAATAGGACAGATGGAGTACTTCGTCTTTATCGATGTATTGTGGCTGGTTAATTTCAATGTCAAAGCGTTTTTTATATGCATTGATAGCTGAATCTAAGTCGCTTAAATTTGTTAAGATAAACCATCCTTCTTCTGGCGACCATCCTTTGTAGACTCGCCGCCATTTGGCAGCTAGGTTGAAGCCATGAATTTTTTGACTTTTTGTGACCTTGATGTTTCGCAAAAATAGGGAAACTCCTGGTGATAAACCTAAGCTATCGAGCGACTGCCAAATTTCATTTTCATTTTGGATGAATTCATTCTTTTTTAATCTCAAACAAAACTTGAATTTTTTCTCCCGAAGCCAGTTAGCTAATTTTACAGAACAAAATTCTCTGTCTCCTAATACAACAGTCTGATATTTCTGAAATAATCGTAAGACTTGAGAAAATATTTGTGACTGCTCCTCAAAATTACTATTCCCCAATTTGGGTAAAAATTCCCAATATACTGGGAGCGCCCTTCGGTCATAAACTAAACTTATCATCATCAAATTGTTTTGCTGCCATTGAGTCCGATCGATGACTAAATAAATTCTTTGATTCTCTATGAGATTTTGAGTTAACCAGATTTCTATTATGGGAAACCAAATTTCTTGCACGTTGAGGATTGGGAGTGATAAAAATCTTTGAATTTTCTTACGTCTGCTTTCAAATAATATTGGTATGGGTAAGGCATTCGCTATTTTTTCCAAACTGACTTCTTGAATATTTTGTAGTACATTAATCAGCAGGTTGAATAATAATTGGGACTCTGAGAGTTGATTTTCTAAGTTCGTTTGATACAATGGAGGTAACATTTTCACTCTTATAGGTCTTCTTGACAATGAGTGACCTATCTTTTTCTACCATAATTCGGTCAAAGCATTACGCTGTCTCGGATTTGGGATGCTTGTCGCCCCGTCAGCATGGTTACAAGATTATGTCAATCAAAAGCTAGCTCGAACTCCGCACCAGGTCACAGTTTCAGTCAAACTGCCAGGGAAATTGATTATTGAATGTGACGAGCTATGGTCATTTGTG
>NZ_RSCK01000163.1:1812-1922 GCF_003991895.1 Chroococcidiopsis cubana SAG 39.79 | reverse complement strand
TAGGCAACGGGTTTCTCGGTTGGTGAGAGACAGTCTATCCTTCTCGAAAAAGTTGCACAACCACATTGGAGCAGTTTGGTACTTCATTCATGGCTACAACGCAGAGCTTG
>NZ_RSCK01000163.1:0-1802 GCF_003991895.1 Chroococcidiopsis cubana SAG 39.79 | reverse complement strand
GATAGCAAGAAAAATGGGGTTTATATTTGACTAGCGATTGACCGCAATTCTCGAAAAATTGTCGGTTGTTTTGTGGGAGATAGAACTAGAAAATCAGCTCGTAACTTGTGGGCTTCTTTACCAGAGGTTTATCAACAATGTGCCTTTGTATATACAGATTTTTGGCAAGCTTACAACACAGTAATTCCTCATAAACGTCATCAAGCTGTTGGTAAAGAAACAGGTTTAACTAATCATATTGAAAGGTTGAATAATACCTTTAGGCAACGGGTTTCTCGGTTGGTGAGAGACAGTCTATCCTTCTCGAAAAAGTTGCACAACCACATTGGAGCAGTTTGGTGCTTCATTCATGGCTACAACGCAGAGCTTAACATGATTTGAGCCTCACCACTACTTCCATATCACTACCGAAATTCTGATTCAATTTCCTAATTTGATTTGGATGGACTTCGTCTCGAAGTACTCTTCAAGACCCTTGTGCCCCAATTCCCGACCAATACCGCTCTGCTTGTAGCCACCGTAAGGCATACAAGGCTCAAGTCCCGCAGTATGGTAAGTGTTTACCCAGACCGTTCCAACCCGAATTCCTTTTGCCATGCGCATGGCAGTATCCAGATTTTTTGTCCATACCGCTGCTGTTAAGCCGTACATCGAGTTATTGGCAATTTGGAGGGCGTCGGCTTCATCTTTGAAGCTGATTACGGAAAGTACCGGACCAAAGATTTCTTCCCGCGCGATCGCCATCTCGCCATTAACTGCATCAAAAATTGTAGGCTGCACAAACAACCCTTGCTCTAATCCCTCAACTGAGTAGCGCCCACTTCCACCAATCAGCATCTTCGCCCCATCAGTCTGACCAGCTTGGATGTAGCCTTGAATTCTGTCAAATTGCTTCTCGTTAATCACTGGACCCATAGTGGTTGTGGAGTCCATCGGATCGCCTAACTTGATGTTTTTAGTTGCTGCTACCAGCTGTTCCACAAACTCGTCTTTGATCGACTCGTGTAGCAATAAACGGGAACCCGCTTGACAAACTTGACCGCTATTGAGGTAAATGCCAAAGAATGCACCACCAACTGCTGCCGCCAGATCGGCATCTGGGAATACAATGTTTGGACTTTTGCCACCCAGTTCAAGGCTAATGCGCTTCAGCGTCGGTGCTGCTTTTGCCATGATGCGCCTACCGATAGCGGTTGAACCAGTAAAGGCAATCTTGTCTACTAAAGGCGACTCGACGAGCCGTTCCCCAACTACGGGACCATCACCCGTGACAATATTGATGACACCTTCAGGCACACCAGCTTGGGCAATGATTTCTGCCAGCATGAACGTGCTAGATGGCGTGAATTCGCTGGGTTTTACAACCATCGTGCAACCGGCTGCTAGAGCAGGGGCAATTTTCCACGAAACTAGTAGTAGTGGGAAATTCCATGGTGTAATAATGCCAACCACGCCCACTGGCTCGTGTATTGTTAAACCGATCGCACTACTATCGTGCTGCGTAATTGATTCTCCCTTAACGTCTAGTGCCAAGCCAGCAAAATAGTCATACACCTGGGCAGTTATCTGCACTTCTCCTAGACATATTTCTAATGGTCTTCCGACTTCTTCGCAGAGTGTCTGCGCCAGTTCTGATGCCTTTACTCTCAGCGCCTGTGCTATTTTACCAAGCACATCATGGCGGGTGTAGGCATGAGACTTAGACCAATTTCCTCGATCGAACGCCTGCCGCGCTGCTTGGATTGCCGTATCTGCATCCGCTTGGTCACTCCAGGGGATTTGGACAATAGTCTGCCCAGTGA
>NZ_RSCK01000162.1:6908-7900 GCF_003991895.1 Chroococcidiopsis cubana SAG 39.79 | reverse complement strand
TGGAATGAATTTGATAGTTTTCGTGATTGTGTCGATGCTGCTTTCAAACAGTGTCCTAATGTATATGCGTAGTGCTATATTAGCTGCTTGTGGGAAAGGTTTCTCTGCTGTTGCGCGGTTTTGGGTTTCCGGCGTTTGTAGAGTTGCCCAATCGGTGAGGAGGGCATCAGAACTGAGCCTGTCCCCAGGTGCAGGGGGTAAGCCGCCACGTCCAGCGACAACAAAACGGTTTTCTGCTCCAGATGGACAGCCTGCTGCAACTAATCCCGAAGCATCGACTAGTCCCGCAGGTAACTCTACAATATTGTGACTGGGATCGATATCAGCAGCATTGAAGCTGACAGTACCACTTAAAGAAGGATTGTTGAGGGAAATTGCAGCAACATCATTGTCAGCCAATTCACCCAAGAATGCTTGGAGTTGTTCTGTTGTAGGAGTGGCAGTGCCAAATAGTCTTTGGAGTTCTGGCTGGAGTTCTTGGCTGGTGCGTGGTCTTAGCCCAATAATGCTTTGAGCATTAATCTTAATTTCACCACCCTCACCATCGAAAGCATTAGCGAAGATATCGTTATTACCTTGAAATTCTGCAATGACTAAGGGAGAGGTGATGGTAATATTACCCGCATCTCCACGTTGTCCCGTGCCTCCTGCTGAGGTAGAGATTTGGCTACCGTTGCGTAATCTCACGCTTTTACTACCTTGTAATTCAATATCCCCACCGTTGCCTTGTCCAGAATTGCTAGCTTCTAGTACAGCAATATCATCAAAAGAAACTAACGGTGCTGATATTTGAATATTGCTACCATTGGCTACTGCACCAGGTTCTACGTCAGTAAAAATTCCACTTCCGTCGTCAGGATCGCTGCTACTTCTGCCTGCAAAAGAAATTGAGTCTGTTGCTTCTAGGAAGACTACACCAGGATTTCCTTGTTGTCGTGCATTCGGTAAAAAACCAGCCTGTAGCTCCGCTCCATTAGTGAAAGCAATTTTTC
>NZ_RSCK01000162.1:6297-6898 GCF_003991895.1 Chroococcidiopsis cubana SAG 39.79 | reverse complement strand
TTAGGATAGAACCCAGCTTGTAATTGCGCTCCATTAGTTAAGGAAATTGATTTGGCATCAATCCGAATGTTGCCGACATTTCCTTGTCCATCACTACTAGCATTGAGAAAAGCATCATCAAAAGAAACTAACGGTGCGGAGATTTGAATATTGCTACCGTTTGCTACTGCACCAAACTCTACATCAGTAAAAATTCCACTGCGAGAATTGTTGCTATTTCTGCCTGCAACAGAAATCGATTCTGTTGCTTCTAGGGAGACTACACCAGGATTTCCTTGTTGTCGTGCATTAGGATAGAACCCAGCTTGTAATTGCGCTCCATTAGTTAAGGAAATTGATTTGGCATCAATCCGAATGTTGCCGACATTACCGATAGTAGGGGTTGTTCCCTGCCGACTACCTAAATTGCTGGTAAGGAAGCTATTGTCTAGAGAAACAGAATCCTGCGCCTGAACCTCTATATCACCTGCGTTACCTTGTCCTGCACTATTAGTATTCAGACGAGTATTACTCAGAGCCACTACAGGTGCGGAGATTTTGATACTGCTACCATTAGCTATTGCACCAAATTCTACGTCAGCAAAAATTACACTATTCGCGG
>NZ_RSCK01000162.1:0-6229 GCF_003991895.1 Chroococcidiopsis cubana SAG 39.79 | reverse complement strand
TTACCGATAGTAGGGGTTGTTCCCTGCCGACTACCTAAATTGCTGGTAAGGAAGCTATTGTCTAGAGAAACAGAATCCTGTGCCTGCACAACTATATTACCTGCATTTCCTTGTCCTTCAGTTGTAGCTCTAAGCCGCGCTCTGTTGGTAAGAAATAGCGCTCGCGCTCGAACGTTGATGTTGCCACTATTACCCGTGCCTCCTGGTGCTACGGAATTAAAGAATCCGCTTGCAGAGCCTTGTTGATTTTGTCCGTCAATCGCGATCGCATCTTGGACATTGATATCAATATCCCCTGCAACAGCGCCATCCCTTCCCTGATTTTCGCCGATGCCAGCCGTAAGTTGACTACCTGAAAAAACGTTTAAGTTGCGAGCATTGACGGCAATACTACCACTGTCTCCAGCACTCACATCAACTAGTGCTATATTATTCAGCGACACGTCTGCTAGGGCTAGATCGGTGGGAAAGCTGAAGCGGAGAATGTTGTTGTTATCCGCGCTGATGCCTATGATTCCTGGGGTTGCTACTGCACCCAACTCGATGCGTCCACCTGCCGCAGTCAAGCTACCACCTTCTAAGTTGATATTACCGCCAATCAGCCCCAAAGTTTTTCCAGATTGCACCTGCAAACCCACTACAAAATTGCTGCTATCTGCAACATTAGAACGATTGACAATTTCCCCTGCACCAGTACCAAATTGCAGACCCAAGGGGACGCTGATGGTGAGTAACGGCGTACCCGTCCCTGGTGTGGCGCTAAACTGTGTCCCATCAGCAAAATTGATACTTCTGGCTGTCGTGGCAATGAAAGAGCCACCAATATTTAAACTGGCGTTTTGACCGAAAATAATCCCGTTAGGATTGAGTAAAAATAAATTAGCTGTGCCGTTGGCTCTAATCAAACCATCAATATTAGAGATCGAGCCGCCTGTAACTCTGCTGAAGATGTTTTGAATCTCGGCTGGGTTATTAAAAAAAGCCGTTCCGTTTGTGGGAACAGAAAACCGATCGAAGCTGTGGAATAAATTTGTCTCTCGCGTGGTTCCACCAGTAGGTAGTGATATGGAAGTAGTGATGAGGTATAATCCTTGCCCTACAACGATTTCAGGCAATATTTGTAACATATAAAAACTACAAATAATTGTTAATTTACAATAATAAATGTTTTGGGAGTGCTGTTTGTCTCCGTCATTACTCTATTATCTCGTATTACTCAACAGTCAGACTCCCTAGAAGAAAATATACCAGAACTATCGTCACATAAGACTTGTCCTTCCTGTCATTCTCACAATACTATAAAGAATGGTTCCATTCATAATGGAAAATCCAAAAGCTAACGCAAAGACTGTGGACGACAATTCGTAGATAACCCTAATAATATTGTTATTTCATTGCAGATAAAACAACTCATTGATAAACTCTTACTGGAGAGAATTTCGCGCTCGTGGAATTGCGAAATTACGGGTGTAAGTTGGTCTTGGTTACAAGATTACCTCAACTCCATCATGGCTTATACTTTCCGCCAAATCAAGGTCTCAGGGAAATTAACGGGTCGCCTGACAATAGAGTATGACGCTCTGGTGGTCATTTGTTAACAGTAAGAAAAATGAGGTTTATATCTGGTTAGCGATTGACCGTGATTCTCGAAAAATTGTCGGTTGTTTTGTGGGAGATAGAACTCGAAAATCAGCCCGTCAGCTTTGGGATTCTTTACAGATGTTTATCAACAATGTGCCCTTGCTTATACCGATTTTTGGCAAGCCTATACAACAGTTATTCCCCCTGAACGTCATCGCTCTGTTAGTAAAAAGTCAGGTCAAACTAATCATATTGAACGATTAAATAATCCGTTAAGACAGCGAATTTCAAGGGCTGGTAAGAGCAAGTCTATCGTTCTCCAAAAAGCTCCGCGATCGCATTGGAGCAATTTGGCACTTCATTCACGGCTACAATGCAGAAGTTACAAGGACTTGAACCTCACCACTACTTCCATATCACTACCAAAGATTGTAAGACTGGCGGTTACAACCTGGAAGGCTCCCTAGCGAATTCTAATAGACTTGTGCGTAATTCTTTTAATTGCTTTAGCAATGGCAGATGCTTGGTTACAGGGAGAAAGAGCTGTTTTACAGAGGCAGCAATCCTACGTTTGTCGGGAGCCAGAAAAGGGAAGGACAAGAAAAAGACACAGTGATTTTTGGAGCTTGTTTATATGGACGAAACTGGATAGTTACCTTTCATGAATGTCAGGTATGGGTTGAAGAACTCATCAAGTTCATTCGCAACAAGTAGGCATTTTATCGCCAAGATTTGAGAGCTATGGTGCTTATATAGAACCCATTTGACATCTCTTCGTTGCTTAAATTAACGTAAGAATGGTGATTTGAGAGAAAGCCAATGCCTTACTCCAGCAGTTTGAGCGATGCCGAATGGAAGATTCTCGAACCGCTTTTACGGGAGATCTTGCCGCAGAAGAAACGGACACGACCGAGTAACTGGAGTCAGCGCGAAATCATTGATGGGATGCTCTATCAACTGAAGAATGGTTGTAACTGGCAGGATTTACCGAGAGACTTTCCCCCCTACTCAACGATCTACTGGCACTTGCATTCAATGGCGTGATGCGGGTGTGTTTGACCAGTTGCTGGAAACGCTACATGGCGAAGTGCGAGTCCAAGCAAAAAAAAACGGCAATGGACGACCCTGATCGTCATTGACTCGCAAGCGGTGAAAAATACGTGTAATGCGAGTGCTGCCTCTAACGGCTTTTGCTTCTACAAAGCGACGAACGGAATCAAACGCCATCTAGCAGTGGACAGCTTAGGATTTCCGTTTTTACCCACTGTACGCGGGCGAAGATCACGGACGATCAAGGCTTGATTGAAATGCTGATTGCCAATCTCGAGTACTTTCAGCAAAAGCCTGCGGACTTAGCAAAGACAACAATTCTGCTAGATCATGGCGATCACCCCGACACGATTCAACTAGCGTTAGAGCAGGTCTATCCAGAGATTATGACCAAGATCCAGTTTCAGGTGGCAGCAAAGCCCTCCAAGGCAGAAAAGGCAACTCAAGGCAAATCTGGCTTTGTGCCGATTGCAGTGCGGTGGGTGATTGAACGATCTAATAGCTGGATTGAACGCTGCAAGAATCTCGTTAAAAACTTTGAGTGGACATTAGAACACGCAAGAACCAAGCTCAATTTTTGCTTCATTCGCCTGATGGTAAAGCGTTTAGCGACTTAAAAAGATGTCAAATGAGTTCTATACAAAAGAAAGCCATCTACCAGACTTGTCTGACTTATCAACGAGCAAGAAGTTACGATATGAGATTGCAGGTTCTCCTGTTGGCGCGGTTGGTAAGATGGGTAGATATTTGGTACAAGGAGAATGGGGTTCGGAGGTTATCGATGAATTACAACCTTTGGACTCAGAAATTCAGATTAACAAACCCGCACACTCTGCATTTGTTAATACTGACTTAGAATCCACGCTGCACGCTTACGAGATCGCGTATTTGTTAATTACAGGTGTAACAACAGAATGTTGCGTGTTAGGAACGTATCGTCATGCTAGCGATCTGGGCTTTTTCTGTCTGCTACTAGAAGATTGCTGTGCTGCTTTTGATAACAACGAGCATGAAGCTGCGATCGCAGTTGTTAAAGCCGAAAACGGTGTTGTGGGATGGGTAGCGCATTCTAGTCAGCTTTTCCAAGCTTGTGAAACGTCACTCCAAATCTAACTTCGCTACTAACCTCTCCACAACTCTATTCGAGCGATTGCAATTGTTGGAGCAGAAAATCGAGTTAAGGCTAACACGGCAACATGAAAAACGTCAGATTAGCGGTGAATGGAACTTTAATGCGCGGGTTAGAATTGAACGGTAACTTATTAACAGTTGGAGCGACCTTTATACGAGAAGCCATGACAGAAGCAACATACCGCTTGTGGTCGATTGGCGATCGCTATCCGGCAATGATTCGAGTTGTCTCAGGTGGAACTGCGATCGCTGTAGAAGTTTGGGACGTACCTCCAGCAGGATTGAGCGAAATTCTCTGGCAAGAACCCCCTGGATTATGTATTGGAAAAGTACGTTTAGCCGATGGGGAGATAGTATTAGGAGTTTTAGGGGAAGCGATCGCTACTGAAGGGCAACAAGAAATTACTCAATGGGGCGGCTGGAGAGAATATTTGAAGAAGTCGTAGGGGCGGGTTTACCCTGCATATTGGTAACAAATAGAGTTTTTGTTTGGAAAACCCGCCCGTACAGAAGTTGGAAGTGGAAAGCGATTATTAAGGCTTCATTGTTGCTAAGCCTTGCAAGACGGCTGTGGTGGTGGCTGTCCAGCCGACGATTCCGCCTTGGGCGCGAATCATTTCTAGGGTGGCTTGTTTGAATTCGGGAAAGTAGCTGTCGGTGGCATCTTCGACCAGCAAGCATTCGTAGCCGCGATCGTTGGCTTCGCGCATAGTTGTTTGAACGCAAACTTCTGTCGTGACTCCGGTAATCATCAGGTGGGAGATATTTTGTTGTTGTAAGAGTTGTTCTAAATTAGTGCGATAAAAAGCTCCTTTTCCTGGTTTTGTAATCACAAATTCTCCAGGTAAAGGGGCTAATTCTGGGACGATCGCATTGCCTGTTTCTCCTAAAATTAATATTCGTCCCATTGGTCCGACATCGCCAATTTTTAGCTGACTTTTGCCACGATTTAACTTTGAAACAGGACAGTCTGATAAGTCTGGCGCATGTCCTTCTTGGGTATGAAATATTGGCAGACGATAATTTCGAAATGCTTGTAATAACAGTTTGATATTTGGTGCGATCGCCTGCAAGCGACTGACATCATTACCTAAAGCAGCCCCGAAACCTCCTGGTTCCAAAAAGTCTCGTTGCATATCAATAATTAGCAATGCAACACCATCAGCCGGAAAATTGTATTCATAGGGTTGGGCAGATATCATATTGACTTTAATTTCCTGCCATGCGTTGACCGATAATAGTGAGATCGGCTCGATCGCTGCTGCTTTCATAGACGATTTTACCGCTGCTAATAACTAAAATTCGGTCTGCCAATGTTAACAATTCATCTAAATCTTCACTGACTAATAATACGGCAACACCGCGATTGCGAGCGGCAATAATTTGAGCATGGATGTATTCCACTGCGGCAAAATCTAAGCCGAAGCAAGGGTTAGCAGCAATTAAAATTTGAATTTGGGGCGATGAGAGTTCCCTAGCAAGGACGGCACGCTGGACGTTACCGCCAGAAAGATGACCGATTGGGGTTTCTGGAGTAGGAGTTTTAATCGTAAAGCTGCTAATTAAGGTTTCGGCGGCTTGGCGGATGGCACGTAGAATTAGTAACCAATTCCATTTGGCTTGGGGTGGGCGATCGAAAGTTCTCAGGGCGAGATTTTCTGCTACGCTCATATGAGCAACGCAGGCATTACGTAGGGGTTCTTCTGGCAGGGAAAAGATCTGATGTCGTTCCATTTCGGTACGGGTAGCCCGATATGTTTCTCCATTGGCGAGAATTTCTCCCGCAGTGGGCGATCGCTGTCCCATCAATACCTCAATTAATTCTCGCTGTCCGTTACCAGAAACTCCCGCAATACCAATAATTTCGCCTGCACGAACGGTGAAGCTACAATCGGTAATTGCTTCTAAACCATTATCGCGATCGGCGTGAATTTGCTTGACCTCTAACTTGGGAGTTACGGCAGTCTGGGCAGTTTTTTCTACCTGTCGCCGTTCTCGTTGTTCTCCCAGCATCATTTGGGCTAAATCCACGACTGATAAATTTTTAACTAAACCGTGTCCGGCAAGTTTACCTCGCCGCAGAACGGTGACTTCATCCACAAACGACATGACTTCGCGAAATTTGTGGGTAATCAGCAACACGCTTAAATGTCCCAATGCAACCTCTTGTCGGATTAAGCCCAAAACTTCATCCGCTTCCCCTGGAGTCAAAACTGAAGTTGGTTCGTCCAGTATAAGAATGCGGTTTTTGAGGTAAAGTTGTTTGAGAATTTCTAACTTTTGCTTTTGTCCCGCTGCTAACTGCGCGATCGGGGTATTCAAGTCAATCTGGAAGGGCGCAGCTTGCATGAAAGCATCTAGCTGTTGATATTCGGCTTTCCAATTAATTAAGGCGATCTCCAAGAAACAAAATACCTATGAGGCAGGTCGGATAAGAATATCCCATTTGGGCAAGAGGGGATTGCGT
>NZ_RSCK01000161.1:0-8065 GCF_003991895.1 Chroococcidiopsis cubana SAG 39.79 | reverse complement strand
TCCCCAGGGCAAGCCCAACGCTTTCTTTCCGCTTTTGGATCGATTCGAGACCACTTTCACCCAAAACAACATCAACTGACTGCTCACCGCTATCGCCAACAATTACGCCAACGATTTTGTTGATTGGCAAGAAGTCGTTGGGTTAAATTCGGTTGCATAAATTGAGCGATTACCATCACTCAGGGATCATCGTGCTTAATTTTAAATTTTTCCTGTTAAGTTGACAATGCCGTCTCAAGCCCTACTTAGAAGAAATCTTGACTCAATGTTACATTGAAGCGATAGCTCAGGCTAGTACTGAAACTGGATTGAGCGCAGCTACTTTTCCTGGCTGTGTCGCAAAAATGGTAATGTGAGAAGACCCATTTTTCTCTGAACTCAGCTGAAATGACTGCTCAATCCTTGTTTAAATGGCGGCACTTTCTGCCGCAGATCATTTTGCGTTTGGGTGCGGTGGTATTGCCGCTACTCCTTGAGTTATCGAGATGCGCGAGGAAATGATGGCAGAGCGAGGGGTAGAAGTCGATCATTCCACAATCAACCGCTGGGTCTTGAAGTACGCTGCGGAGTTGAATAAGCGGATTCGTCCCCATTTGAAACCCACGAACGATTCGTGGCGTGTCGATGAAACGTACATTTTGGTCAAAGGCGAGTGGAAGTACTTATATCGAGCTGTGGATTCAGCGGGCAATACGCGCTTACTTTATGCTGAGTGCGAAACGGGATGGCAAGGCAGCCGTGCGCTTTTTTCGTAAAGTTCTCAAAGCTCAGCACACTCAGGCTCCACGAGTCATTACGGTGGACAAGAATGCTGCCTACCCAGTGGCAATCGAAACCCTGAAAGCGGATGAAACGATCGCAGCAGAGACTGAATTACGGAGCTAGCAAGTATTTGAATAATGTGATTGAGCAGGAGCACAGAAACATCAAACGAATCGTGAAACCGATGATGGGATTTAATTCTTTCAACACTGCAAGAAGAACCTTGAGTGGGATTGAAGCGATGAACATGATTAGGAAAGGACAGGTAAAGGGAATTAGCAAAGGGGAAAGTGTATCTCAAGCGAAGTTTGTCGCAGAAATCTTTGGAGTGAGTGCTTAAAACAATACGATTGACACAGAGCGTTTGTCACTTTGAAAAATTTGCGACAGAACCATCTATTACGCTTCCACATATTTACCACTACCCCAAATGAGCATCAAAATTGCCAAGAAACTGTTCCTTGAAGTGTAAAAGGCTGTCCGTAGTAAACACGATTAGAATTAAGCGCACTTTCAAAATAGTTTATGTTAAATAGATTTTTGAAGTTGAGTGCCACTCGGAATCTATCTTGGTTATAGAAAATAGCTGCATCAGTGCGAACATAGCCAGGCACTTCATAACTATTGTCCAAATCTCCAGCGCGATCGCCTACAAAAAACAATCCGAATCCAGCCCCTAAACCTTGTAAATTACCTTGTTGAATTTCGTAGCTTGTCCATAAGTTGAAAGAATGGTCTGCGGTATTTGGTAAGCGATTTCCAGGTGTAAAAGTATTATCCTCAGTAATGCGTGCATCGATAAAAGCATATCCTGCGTAAATATTCCATCCCGACAAAATTTTCCCCGCAAGATTCAGTTCAATACCTTGACTATTTTGCTCACCTACTTGGATTTGAAAACCTGGACGGTTGGGGTCTTCTGTAGAGACATTAGTACGGGTCAAATCAAACAATGCCAGCGTTGCCGAAAGGCGCTCGTTCAAATCTGCTTTTACCCCAACCTCATACTGATTACCGCGTTCTGACTCCAAGGTAGAGTCAACACCGAAAAAGAATGTACCGCCTGGTGGGGTAAATGAACTTGTGTAACTTGCATAAAGTGAGATGGCAGGTATGGGTTGATAGACAATCCCAAAACGAGGACTGAATGCACTATCCGAGCCACTGCTTTCTGTGTTAGTGATGAACTCTTCGTATTTGCGATCAAAAGTATCAAACCGCATACCTAACAACAATTTTAATCCATCTGTCAGTGTAACTTGGTCTTGGAGATAAATTCCCCATGAGTTGGTGAGCGCACGTTCGCTGCTTTCAAAAATGACGGCTGCTCCCGGTATTTTTGCTCGATCATAAACAGGATCAAAGATATCAATCGGGTTTGCTTCCCGTTCAGCATATATTGGTGACAAGTTTTCTAAACTATTAAAATCAACTCCAAATAGTAGCTGATGCTGAATTGAACCAGTGGAGAACTTGCCAACCACATTTGCGCTCAGAGCATAATTTGTATTTTCAAGATCGTATTCTCGATCTACACGGTTAAAGGTTCGATTGTCTGCATCCAAACTTCCGGGAAGCGTAAGTAGATCGGTGTAATCACGATACGTAAACCGAAACGCATTGCGTAACAACCAGTTATCGCTAAATTTATGTTCTAGTTGGTATCCAAGTCTTGTAGTTTTCTGTTCAATAACATCAGAAGGTTCACCAAAGTTGCGGTCACGGGACACTTCGCCATTTGGGTTAGATAATACACTACCAATGACAGGTACACCAGAGGCATAAGAATCTCTTGTATAGATGTATTCTCCCTCTAAAGTTAGGTTAGTTCTCTCGCCAATAGCCACACTGACAACAGGCGATACATTAAAGTGTTCACCATTATAGAAATCGACAAAACTACCCGAATTTCTGTAAGCTGTATTGAGGCGATATAAAGCTGTCTTCGAGTCATCTAACGGCGCTGATAAATCAATCGCACCTCGATAATAACTATAAGTTCCAACGGTTGCGTCAATAGCATAAAAAGGTTCGCTTAAGGGACGTTTAGATACTAGGTTGATACTTCCCCCTGGATTACCTAAACCAAATAGCACTGATGCAGGGCCTTTGAGAACTTCGACTCGATCGATACTGGAAAGTTCAGTCGATTCTCCAGCTAAAGGGTCAAGTAGCCCATCTCTGAGAAGATTTGTTGCTGTTGCCTCGAATCCGCGAATGGTATAAGTGGTAAGTGGACCAAAGTTAAAGTTCTGATTAACACCAGGGACATTTCGAAGCGCATCCTCTAAACGAGTCACTTGTTGGTCGCGCAACACTTCTTGAGGCACCACCTGAATCGATTGAGGGATATCACGTAAAGGTGTATCGGTTCTTGTCCCAGTTGAGGAGTTGGGGACGCGATACCCTTCCTCTTGCTCGCCCGTCACCACAATTTCACTTTCCTCTTCTCCCTCTAACGCTGGTTTATCAGATTTAGTTTCACTCCCTGGCTCAACTGGTTCTGGTATTAGTTGAGTTGGCGGTTGTTGCTGTAGCGGTGTAGAAGCTACCGCACTGACAACGCCAAAAATCAAACCCTCTTCTGGACTATCAAACAATTCGACTGTTGGTACACCTGCCTCACCTGTCACTGTCACCCGAATAGTGTTAGCATCTGCGTTAGTTACCGTTATCTCAGTAATACCCGTAATAGGCTTCCGGGAGCGGAATACAAATGCCTCGCCTGACGGCAGGCGCAGTTGAGCATTGGGAATATCAGCAATATAGCTATTGCCCGCACTGCGATTGACAACAGGCAACTGTTCCCCAAGAGTCGTCTGTAAAATCACCTCCACACCTTTATCGGTAGGATTGGCTTTAACTGCTGTCACTTGCATAATTGCTGACGCTGTCTCTGGTGCCGGTACTGGTGCTGGTGACTGTACTAGCGTTTGGGCGCTAGTAATAGGACGCTCTAACTCACTTAGTCTGGGTAGATTTTGAGTTGGTGGGGAATCGCGTAGTATCCGACTAACAGATTTACTCTGTACTTCCCAACTGGGAACCGGCTGAGCTGTTGCTCCTATTGCAATACTAAGCCAAACAGAACCTGTGACTAACAGAATCTGCCATAACTGCTGTTGTTTCACTTACACCCCTCACACCAACTACTACCGTCAGTAAATACCATCAGTAACACAGCAACTCGTTGCAGATTATTGATATCTATTATTGATAAGGTCAAGAAACAATCCTACAGGATATGACAACTACTTGCAACTAATTGTGGGTCTTGGCAGTTTTTGGTGATCTCAGATCTTGCAGCATTCTCGATAAGCCCAATCGGGCAGGGGTTTGAGCGTGATTTCAACTCCATATTTTGCGGCATTTACTACAACAGTAATGCTATACACGTAACTCTGCTTGCCCTATAATGCAAAAGAGTCTCATTAATTACTGAGATTGTGGTGGGTTATATGGTTGCAGTTGGGGAAAGCTGCAGACATCTTGAGGAATACGTACGGAGGTAGCGTGCAAAACAAGCTGAAAATCTGGAGTGGTGTGGGAACTTACGTTCTGGCAAATGTAGGAGCGATCGCGCTTTCAAATACGGATGTTGCTAAAGCTGATACATTTCTTTCGGCTTTTAAAGAGTCTAGCGTTTTGATTAGCCAAAGTAGTCAAGGTAATCCCAGAGAAGCCTGTAAGGCAGTTCCCGTCAGCGGCGGTGGTGAAGGCGGTGGGGAAAGTACTCCGACTACACCTACACAAGGCGGTGAAGGTGGTGAAGGTGGTGAAGGTGGTGAAGGCGGTGAGGGTAGCACGGGCTCGTCAAGTGGTAGCACAATTTATAAGCCTCAGTCCAGCCAACCTTCAGTAGGTAACAATAATATAGCGTTAGCAAAATTTAACAATCGTCAACTCCTAAAAGATTTTACCGATGGGCTGGTCGTTCCAACCTATCAAACGTTGGCAGAAAAGTCAAAACAACTGTCCGCAGCAGTAAACGCCTTTGTTAGCAAACCCAATCGAGCGACTCTACAGGCTGCCCGACAAGCTTGGCTAGCAGCACGCATACCCTGGGAGGGAAGTGAGGCATTTGCATTTGGACCTGCGGCATCCCTTGGTTACGATGCCGATTTAGACGATTGGCCCGTCAACGAAGCAGATCTAAGCGCAGTTCTTAATAGTCAAAACCCGTTGACAGTTGATTATGTCAGTCAACTGCAAACCAACCAGAAAGGGTTTCATACAATTGAGTTCTTACTGTTTGGACTTAACAACGACAAGCAACTACAGCAATTTACGCAGCGGGAACTCCAGTATCTACAGGCAGCGACAACTGTATTTGATCGAACGGCTAACCAGTTGCTAACGAGTTGGACAAAAGGGGTAAACGGCAATCCACCATACCGAGATGCATTTGTCAATGCAGGCAGTGACAGTACAGCTTATCCGACCGTGCAAGCAGCAGCTGAGGAAATTGTCCAAGGAATCTTAGGCATTTTGGACGAGGTGGGGAACGTGAAAATTGGTACGGCTTTTGAGCAGCAGAATCCATTTCTACTAGAAAGCCGCTTTAGCAACAGTTCATTAAGCGATTTTCAAGCCAACCTGCGCAGTGCTGAATTTGCTTATCTCGGACAGGCACCGGACACCAAAACCAGAGGAAAGAGCCTGAGTGAGATTGTGGCTGCGGTCGATCCGGCTTTGGATAGCAAAATTCGACAGCAGATGCAAACGGCATCTACTGCGCTTGCAGCCGTGCCAGGACCGATTGAAGATACCCTGTGCACCTCCAAGGCTAAACCAAAAATCCAGGCAGCGCGGGAAGCAATCTTGACGCTTCACTCAACTATTGAAAAACAGGTTTTACCACTGGTACAAAATTAGTAATGAAACTATTGCGATCGCGGTCGGGGTTGAAAAAAAGCTGTCAGTTTGTGTTTATAGGGTTGGTAGCAGCGATTGCTGGTGCCATCGTATCTCTCGCTTTTCATTATCCCGCCTCATCTCAAATGCAAATTGCCCGCTCCGGAGGAGATACAACCGTTCGCAACCGGACATCTCATGGCTACGAGCAACCCGCACCTAATTTAAGTGAGAAAATGCTGGCGCTGCACATCGAAGGCGATCGCGCCTTCGATGCAGCTTTTGTTACTCCACCGGCAAAGGTGAATCCAGGATTAGGTCCATTATTCAATAACACCTCCTGTACGGGCTGTCATATTCGAGACGGTCGGGGAATGCCGGAAAAGGGACAGCTGTTGGTACGAGTTAGCAATCCGCGCCAGAACGGTAAGGAGTTGCCAAGCGAACAGGGTGATGCTCCAGTGCTAGAGCAAAATTATCACCCTGAAGCGGCTGTTAGTCTGGGCAATGCTCCGCCAGTACCAGGAATTGGCACTCAGATTCAAGAGCAAGGGGTTTACGGTCACGTTCCAGAAGCCCAAGTCGAGATTCAGTGGCAGGAACAACTTGGTAGGTACGCTGATGGCACGCCTTACAAGTTGCGCTCTCCGCTTGCCAAAATTACCCGCACGAACGATCGAGTCTTACCGCCTGAAGTTAAAACATCCCTACGGATTCCCTCACCCGTGTTTGGTTTAGGGCTGTTAGAAGCCATACCAGAGAAAACTATCCTCGCTCTAGCCGATCCTGACGATCGCGATGGAGATGGTATATCGGGTCGCCCGAACTACGTGTGGGATGTGGTCAAACAAGTAGAAGTACTGGGTCGCTTTGGCTGGAAAGCCAATAACCCCGATCTATTGCAGCAGACAGCCTCAGCTTACGTAAATGATATGGGCGTTACTAGTCCCATGTTTCCCGAACCCGATGGCTCCAGCGAAATCGAGCGGGAAACCCTTAAGGCAGCAACGTTTTACGTGCAAACCTTGGCGGTTCCCGCTCGCACAATGCTAAACAATCCTCAAGTTCAAAAGGGAGAGAAGTTATTTGCTTCAGCCAACTGCGTCGCTTGTCACGTGTCTGCATTACGTACTGGAAGTCATGAAGTTGCAGCACTGAGCAACCAGACTATTTATCCCTACACTGACTTGATGCTTCACGATATGGGAGCAGGACTAGCCGATGGTAGACCCGATTTTCGTGCCACTGGAACCGAATGGCGAACCTCGCCGTTGTGGGGAATTGGCTTAACTCAGACGGTACTTCCCTATTCTGGCTATTTACATGACGGTCGTGCCCGTACTCTCGAAGAAGCCATTCTCTGGCATGAAGGTGAAGCGAAAGATTCAAAGGAAAAGTTTACCAAGATGTCAAAGGACGATCGCACTGCTCTAATTCAGTTTCTTCGGTCGCTTTGATACTAAACTCTTCCTGCAATGCTGCGTATTATTTTGACCTCCGCTTGGGGGTTGTTGCAAAAACTTTTGGTAGTGATATGGAAGTAGTGGTGAGGTAGAACCCTTGTCCCGTCTGCCTCCTGTCTAATATTAGCTAATGGAAATAATTCTCATGTAATCCCCCGCAAATTAGTATTTTTGATGATAACAATTTTGGCTTTCTGATTTTACTCATTTGTATTACTACTGTCTAAATTAACACCAGAGGTGATAGAATCATCCCAAAAAATATGTGAAGAACCTTTAGAACGAGTCTGTCCTACCTGTGGCTCTGAGCAGGTAATTAAAAATGGTTCAACTCACAATGGTAAGCCCAAATATCAGTGTAAAATCTGTGGTCACCAATTTGCGATCGATCCGACTAACTCGCCTGTTTCAGAAGAAACCAAGCAGCTAATCGATCGGCTCTTACTTGAGAAGATATCATTGCGAGGAATTGCCAGGGTAACTCAGGTGAGGTGGTCATGGTTACAAGATTATGTCAATCAAAAGCTATCTCAAATCCCTCGCCAGGTAAAGGTTTCAGCTAAACCGCTAGGTAAATTGGTCATCGAATGCGACGAGATGTGGTCATTTGTCGATAGTCAGAAAAATGAGGTTTATATTTGCCTAGCAATTGACCGTAATGCTCGAAAAATTGTTGGTTGTTTTGTCGGAGATAGGACCAGAAAATCAGCCCGTAAATTATGGGCTTCCTTACCAGAGATTTACCAACAATTTGCTTTCGCTTATACAGATTTTTGGCAAGCTTATAAAACAGTTATTCCCCCTAAACGTCATAAAGCTGTTGATAAAGAAACGGGTCTAACTAATCATGTTGAACGATTGAATAATACCTTCAGACAACGAGTTTCTCGGTTGGTGAGAGAAAGCCTATCATTTTCCAAAAAACTTAACAATCACATTGGAGCGATTTGGTACTTCATTCATGGCTACAATGCAGAGTTAGACAG
>NZ_RSCK01000160.1:0-8154 GCF_003991895.1 Chroococcidiopsis cubana SAG 39.79 | reverse complement strand
AGCACGGTTTTGAAGGCGAGGCAGAATCGCGAGATTCTGAGGGGAGACTGCAACTCCCCGTCCTTAGCCAGCGGCAACAGGTAGTGACGGTGAATCGGTTTGTCGTATCGGTTGCCGAGTTCATGCAGCGTTCGCTCGATAGCTTCGATGTTGGGCGACAGGTGTGTGAGTCGGGATTGAGAAAGTGCATTGAGCAGATTGAAAGAATCAAGCAGAAAAAGCATCATCAACAACTGTGCGATCGGGTGGTAGCGATCGCAAGAGTAGGCAACTCCTTAGAGCAGGAATTTTGCTATGGATAGTAATACTGCGAGCAGCACGGATGTTGCTAGTCGCAACTTCCAAATCGGCGATTGCGTCACCATTACAGTTCACCCGCTTTTTACTGGGAGAACAGGAGAAATTACAGCTCTGCCCTCTGCTGACGCGGGAATCGTAGCACTCGACAGTGGCGGAAGGGAAAGAATACCGCTGTCGTGTTTGAAGTTATCAAATCGTTTAATGTCAAACGATGTTCCAATTGGAACATCGTTTAATGTTGAAGTATTGTCATCTGCTCCAATGACAGTAGAAGAAGCCAGAGCGACAATTAAGCAGATCAATGGGCTGTGCAATCAAATTCGTGCATTGCTAGTAGAACTAGAAACAAGAGAGGGCTATCTAGCCTTGGGTTTTAACAGCATGGCGCAACTGATGAACTCAAACTTGTTTGTCAAAGCACGCTCGACACTTCACAAAGAGTTACTTGCAGGCAGAATCGAAACTCAATATTTACACGTCCCAGTGGGAACGTTTAGCGAATCGCATCTACGTCCACTTGCTAAACTCAAGCCAGAGTACTACATAGAGGTCTTATCTCAGGCAACCCAGAGCGCAGGCGCTCGCCCGATGACGGCTCGTGACGTAAGTGCTGCGGTGGCAACGATGCTACTAACTGATAAAAATGCAGCAAAACGCAGTATTGTGGATGTAGTCAAAGAGCGCACTCTTGTTCCATTGTGCGATCGCAGTCAGTGCCGGATTGAGGATGCGAGCGTAGTTCGGGGATTTAAAAACGCAGACTTACGACCCTACGATGGTTATTGGGGCATAATCCAACATATCAGCGAGCATTTCTACCACATTTATATTAGCCTGAAGGGTGAAACAATCCAGTGTAGGGAAGAAGAAGTGGAACCGATAGATTTAAGTGAAGGCGATCGCATTACTTTATTGTCAGTTTCGTCGCGAGTTAGCAACTTGTTGAAAGCCGAGTTGGAAGCGGTGGATTATGCAATTTTAGAGACGATACAGCGATCGTTATATTTGACACCGAGACAGTTGATGCACTTAGAGCTGATGGAAAAAGATTATGGTGTGAGTCAGTGAAGGGCGATCGCACGCGGTCAACTACCTATGAACTAGGGGGACAAGGGGCAGTCGAGCGCAATTTCCTTCCTAGACGACTACTGGGATTCTGTTGAAGAATTCTACTGGGATTGACAACCGCTCGTCAGGATAACACAACCGTTGCTTGCGCCAATTAGTAATCAGCCGCTTGAGTGCCGAGTAACTTGTCCCAAAAGGTGAAGTAGAGTCCATAGTGTAGCCGATACTGGCGATGATGCAGCGAGTGATGTGTCGGACCAATCAACCACTGTCCTAGCCATTGACCCAAAAAGGACGTGTCAAACAACTTAAATCCCAGGTGAGTGATCGTTGCCCAGATTGTCATTGTCATCAGTACGGCAACTAAGGTAATCAAGTGAAGTGGAATGAGAAAAACTACACCGACTAAGAACAGCGCGTGTACTAAAGCTTCTGGTAAGTCAAAGGCGAAGGATGTCCACGGTGTTGGCTGTCGCGACCGATGGTGACCGTGATGCAGCCACTTGAAGAGCTTGGGGTGATGAAATGCGCGATGGACAAAGTAAAAGTATGCATCCTGGAGCAGCAGTACGGCAACAAAACTGACCCCTACATACCACAGTCCATACTCGTGTAGGGAAACATACAATAGCGTTGCCCCCGACTCGTACCCTAACATGATTGATGCAGCGCCGAGCGCAAACACTACTGCTGAGAGTACGGACAGTTTGATATCCTGACCAATTGAGTGCAACATTGCCTTATGTCGCCACCTTTCCCTCATTAAAGGCTTTCCTACAACCGAATAGAAAAACCAGTACGCTCCTCCAGCAATCAAGAAGTATCGCAGTAGAATCATCCCGAAAAATCCCGACCAGCAGAACCAGAGCTTTGGTAAAGTCAAGCAAAAATTTGGCATCAAACTAGCTGTTGTACGGCTTGAAGCTTAACAAGCATAATGGCTTCTCTCCTCTATCGCAAGCAGTGTGAGTCGCGCGCGGTTGGAGCGGTTTGAAAAGACGGTTGGAAGTAGAACCGAGCAGATCAACTGATATTGAAGGGATTATTATATAGCTAAAAGAAAAGCCGTGATGCCCGCGCCTCAAGTTGGTCAAATTGGCTACAGATTCGCTCTGACTTGCCTAGAGAGATGGGAACGGAAATGTCACGCTGCTTGTGTTGCTACAGAGCTAAAAGACTTTTCGATGACCCCGATGTTTGCCGTCAACTATCTGCAATGATGTAGCGAATTAGACGATTACTTCAGGTTGGATTGCTAGACCGAGGCGCAGAAGCAGTATTGCAGCATTTAGGACGACAAACGTATCTCACCGACTTGGAAGTAGAGCTACTAACTTTTTTGGAGCAACGTTATGGAATCTGTGATGGGAGCAGCAGATGAATCGCTAATCCGATTCCCCAGTTTTCTGCACTCTTTTCTGCACTCAACTGTGGCGAGTGCACCTTACAGATTTTCCTTACAGCGTGTTGCAGAACTAGAGTGAATGCGGTAAAAATGTGACGAGCTGCCGAATAACAGCAATTGCAATTCTTCAAGGAAAAAGTAACATGACTACGGCAAGATCGGAAATCACGCTGAAGTTTAACGAACTACCCCAAGTCAAGCCAGCAGAGAATAAGAAGGTAGAAATTACCCTTACCGACCAAAATGGAGTCACATTTACCGCTTTGGTGAATGCGAAAAGTTGGCGTAAGGCAGAGGCAGATGCGGCTAATTTTAGTGAATGGGGCGGAGCTGTCACTGGGAAACTGGGGCAGCCAATAGCAGATGGCTTTGAAGTGGTCGAAGCAGGAGTCAGGATTTTTGAGAAAAAATCTAAGGAGCCAGCGGCGGAAGCTGTCTCTACCAGCTAATGTTTGTTAGTTGCGCTTCGCACTTTGAGTTGAGAGTTATCCTGAGTCGAGCGCGTGGAAGCTAACTGTTGGGAGCGACTTTATCCTTAAACAACTTGCCAGGAGCGAAGCCAGGAACGCGAGTGGCAGGGATTGTCATCTTCTCGCCAGTTTTGGGATTACGCCCTTCCCTAGCCGAGCGTTGGCGCGGCTCAAAAGAACCAAACCCAACGAGTGAGACTTTATCGCCGCCAGACACAACTTCAACAATCGTCTGTGTCATCGCACTGAGGATGAGATCGGCATCTTTCTTGGTGACATTAGTTTTGGCTGCAATAACATCAACGAGTTCTGCTTTATTCATCGTAATTAAGGCTCATCAGGTCGCAATGATTGTAATGTAGAAAAAAGCAACAGTAATTGTTAGCCCGTAATCTTCAGCTCTTCAAGGGAAAATTATCTGAGATTTGGTTTGTTACTAATGAGAGCGGGGTCTGGTGAAGACTTTTGTCAAAATGTTATTTCTTATGAGTCAGCTCCTGGAGTGCACTATAGGAGTAAGCAGGGCTGATTTATTGAAAAAAAGAAAAAAGGCGAGGCAGATCGTGAGCAAGTTGTCGCAATCCTTGGGTGATAGAAGCAAATCCGTGCTGTCGAAACAGATTGAGCGCAATGGTTCGGACAATGGCAAAATTAGCTGGGGCATTGCCGTCACATAAGGGAGCAGTGTCCTCATGAAGCACCACATCTTTGACCCAATGGAGGCGATTTTCGATGTGCCAATGTTGGCGAATGTGTTGACTTAACTGTGCGGCATCAAGTGCGAGAGAACTGATATAAAACATCGTTTCCTGGTAAGGCTCAAAAGCCCGAATGCCGATGCGTTCCACTCGAATGAGGCGTTGCACACCGATCCACAACTGCTCTATTCCAGTTACAGTTTCTAAAACACTCACTGTGCGTTGCGTTCTGCGATTTCGCGTTCGTTCGGTTTGCTGCTCGACGCTCTGGGGTGGGTGTTGCTCAAACTGAGTCACCAAATAATCATAGAGCGTTGGTTGATTTTTTTTGACTGTAATCACGTAATCATTGCCACTGTTAACGATCATCTCAACCGTTTTTTTGGGTATGCAACGCATCTAAAGTGAAACACACCCCACTCAAATTCAGCCGACTCAGCAAGTCTTGCACAGTGCTAATTTCGCTCTCACTGCCGTTGTGCATTGGTAGTAAACCTCTCACCATTCCAGACTGAACGCCAAAAGCAGAGACCACACTAACAAAATCTTGGTATGGTTGCTCGTAATCGCTCAGACTGGCTTTGATGCTTTTGCCATCGGTCGCCATTTGCTCACCTCGGCTGACCGCAACCGTTTCGCTTGCCCAAGCGTTGAAGGCATCGGTCAATGATTCAAAGTTAATTCGCACCATCACTTGACGAATCGTTGAATACGAGGGCAATCGTTTGTGTGGCAGTTCCATTAGCTCCAGCAATGCTGTTTGATGGCGTGCCACAAAGTCGGCAAGCGCCCGATACCCAAAACAGCCACTCATGGTTCCCATCACCACCAACAACAACACCACCCACAACGGATAGCGTGGCTGCGTGCGAAAGTCTTGGACTTGTTGAAGTTGCTCAATTAGGCTCATACTACCGAGTAGAAAATGAAGCTAATCTCTTCTATTCTGTATTTTCTCCCGTCAATAAATCAACCCTGCTATAGGAGTAAGGGGGTGTTAACCATGCCCTGCTCCTAGTAGTAATAGTAATCTTAGTTTGATTTAACTGCTCTGGCACAAACAATGACTGCAAATCGCGGGTCGTTGTAGTTTAATTGTGTAGAAGTGAAATCAAAAGCTGCCATTCCCCGCAATTCACCAGCTGCTACAAGTGAATTACCATATGTTTTCATCGTAATATTTTCTGGTTTAAAGGATTTAGCCAAAAGGAAATACAAACCTCTTTTAGTAAAGCGCCAAAGCTCATTATATACAGAATGATTTATTGTAATATCCGGTACGGCAACTAGCAAAACACCTCCTGGCTTTAGAATACGATACAACTCGGCAATCGTTCTATCTATTTCTGGGATTAGATGTAAAACGTAAGTGCAAATAATACAATTGAATGTATTACTAGGAAGACTATTGGGTTGAGTTAAATCAGCAATAATAGTAGCATTTGAATGAGCTTGCTCCTTGTTTAAAATATCTAACTTAGTCACCCTACCACTACCATAGTGCGAGGTGTAACTATCCTCTTGGAATTCCAAGCAATGTCCTTTAATATCTGATGCAAAACTCTGTAGAAATTGCTCTAAATAAATACGATGAACATTTATACCTCTACTGCACCAATCTTGAGCTAAGGGATGCATACCCACTGTTAATAGCTCAATTCTAGTTTTCAGCATGAGCAGAGGTTTCAACTTCTGTTTAATAGATTGCTTGTAGCTAACTGGTAGTAAACGCTTAAGCCGATTTATAAACTTTTTTGTTCCATTAATAGAATTTCTAGATCTACTCAATATCTGTTGTTGAATTTCAGTTAATTGGCTCATTATTGCTCCCTACACTCCTGATTCATGTCTGTAGCTTATCTAGGTATTAACGAGCTGACTATGTCTTTTTTAAACTCAGTAAATTCGCCTGGTAGCGGTCTTTTAACTAGCGATGAATAAATCGTTTAGAATGGAATTCCAACATTCTGATTGAACCATAAACAAAATTCCATTGCCATTACTGATATATTGCTTTTATCCAAGCGCTAAAGCGAGATAATAGTATTGTTGCATCGTACTGTTGAATATATAATTGTCATGAATCTTCGTAGGAGAACTGAAAGTTGTATAGAAATGCTCAGCTTAACCCACTCTACTTAGTATCTGTCTAGCGATTTTTTGGTTTTTATTCAACTCATTAGTAAAATACTTACACAAAGCACTTTCATCAAAAATTGCGCATGGGCGTACTACTATGAAAGTAATATTTGCTGCTTTTACAACTTACTAGTTTTGGTAATCTGAGCAGAACATGCTTACAATCTCATCTCTGTCTTCATTTTAGCTGTCACTAATTAAAATATTAGTACTCATTACTTGTCAATCAAAAGAAGTTCAGAAAAGTTCAGGAATTAAATAATTTTTCGCTTAAGAAAAATTTTGTGAAGGAAAAGTGTGCGCTCGAATACAGAATGTTTTGTTAGCTCTCTGTTTAAATAGAGGTCTAGAGTCAGTAGCTTTAAGGGACGACAACCGACTAGAATGCTTGCTATATAAGCACCATAGCTCTCAAATCTTGGCGATAAAATGTCTGCTTGTTGCGAATGAACTTGATGAGTTCTTCAACCCATACCTGACATTCATGAAAGGTAACTATCCAGTTTCGTCCATATAAACAAGCTCCAAAAATCACTGTGTCTTTTTCTTGTCCTTCCCTTTTCTGGCTCCCGACAAAGGTAGGATTGCTGCCTCTGTAAAACAGCTCTTTCTCCCTGTAACCAAGCATCTGTCATTGCTAAAGCGATTAAAAGAATTAAACGAGTAAGTCTATTAGGATTCGCTTTGGAGCCTTCCAAATTGTAACCGCCAGTCTTACAATCACGAAACATAGCCTCAATTCCAAACCTTTGGCTATAGATATGAATTGCAGTTTTTAAGTCTGGGAGATTGGTTAATAAATACCTGGCTTGCTCCTCTTGCTTACCTCGATACTGTCTTTTCCAGTACACCGCTAAATTAAACCGACCAAATCCTTGCTTCTGAGTCAAATTGACATTGGAATAGAAAATACGTACTCCTGGATGAATAGGAATATTACTTAGAGGTTGAAAGTTTTGTCTTTTTTCACGAAATGTGGTGTCTTGTTTTTGACGAAACACAAAACTGATGTTTTGTCCCTGCAACCAACTGGCTAGTTCTACACTATGAAATTCTCGCTTCCCCAATTATGACTAATTTATACTTCCTTAATAACCGAATTGCTGGGCGTAACACTTTTTGTTGCTCTCTTAGATTACTGCTACCATCTTTCTCCAACAACACCCAAAATACTGGCAATGCTCTTTTTTGATAAATCGCACTAACCATCAACACATTGTTTTCTTTCCACTGCGTTCTATAAGAGCGCAATAATCAGTTGCCTCTCAAGTTTTAAGTGCCTTTTCAGTATTTCTTCAATTAGCGGAAACCACAGCAACACTACACTCAAGGCATCCAGATTTAAAAACCTTTGCAAATGCCGCCGCCGACTATTCTGTTGTATCGGTAAAGGCAATGTTGCTGAAGCGTCTTTCTATTCTCACTTGCTTTTGATGCTGGAACAACCACACCAGCATTTTTAAGGTAACTAGTTGCGATTGCGTCAGATATTTTTGCAGTAATGTTTGATAAAATGTCGCTACTCATTTTGATTTACGGTCTTGTTCAATTTACGAGACCGTTCTTTTTTACCATTAAACGGATATCCAGTGGTAGTATTTTCTCTCTAAATAGTTTATTTTCAATAAGTACCCTCTTTCTCTCCATTTTTTCAAAGGGGTTTGCGGCTGGAACCTCTCTGCCTATCTTGCTTTCATCCTGGTTGTCGCCCCCTCAAACCCACAATAAAGGCTCGTAGAGCGCAGATTCAGTATCGCGCCACTCCTGATAGCAAGCCGGACACCAGAGCTGTTGGGAACCAAAGAGATTCTTCAACCAGAAGAGTCGCTCCCAAGGTAATACTGTCATGTGACGCAGATCCTGCCTTTGCGTCAACATCTCTAGCACCTCAACCACCTTTTCAACTTGCCTAGTTCCATCTAACCAATACTCAGCCGTGCCATTGTGCAACAGCAATGGTTGTTTGCGCCAAATAGAGAAAGCAGACTCAAAAGCGAATGGCACTAAGAAAAGCTGAAATACTTGTGATTTAAGCAGTTTGTAATTGTTCGTGTAATTCGTGCCTTGATTTCGT
>NZ_RSCK01000159.1:0-8158 GCF_003991895.1 Chroococcidiopsis cubana SAG 39.79 | reverse complement strand
GAAAAAGCCGTCTTTAGATATCCATCCTCATGGCTTGCCAGCTCTACCTCCTACTATTTTTTGAGCCGTCGAACTCACGTGTTTTAAGGCAGCATATCTATAAATTGTTATTCATAGTCTGCCCATTTTTAGCGAGAAAAATGCAAACTTAGCGATATAGGGATAGGGTGTAAGAGAAGAACAAGCGCAGATTTCTGGTTGTTGTGAGACTTGGGGCTAAGCCCGCCCGTACACCAAGCGTAGGAGCGGGTATTGAATGCCGATTTCTGGTGACGGTTTTGAGACTTGGGGCTAAACCCGCCCCTACGATTCCTGATAACTATTATCGTTTCGTAGGAGGTTCTTCACCCTCTACATACATTGGTGGTTCGATCGCGAAGTTATCAAGCCTTCCAGACTCATCAACAACATAACCATCTGTGGTCGTAAAGCCCTCGCCCTCTTCCTCTTCCTGTTGCTTAAAGGCTTCGAGTTGTTGTTTGCTCTGTTCGGTTGGAGTATTAGCTGGAATCACCGCATCAGGTGCATTAACCGCTGTAGTTTGAGCGGTTTGTACGCCAATGTGGTCGTTTCCTGGCGCACCTCTCCCAGGTTCGGCTGCTCTTGGGTCTTCTTGTTGTGTCGGACTCACAGCAGTTTCGGATTCCTGCGAGTCTTCTTTTGGTGGTCTGGCTGGATCGTTAATCATATTTTTTACCCTCCAAATTGTCGTTGCGATCGCGGTAGATGCGTTACATGTAACGTCTCTACTATTGTTCGCGTTTTTATGAAGATATCTGAATTTGCTTTGGCTTTGTCTCTTTCGCGAGAATTAAAGTGCCAAAGCACAGGGTAGAGATTACGTTGTAGAGACGTTAAATGTAGAGAGGTTACATGTAACGTCTCTACATTTAAGGCAAAATTTTCTCTAGCCACTCGGTAAAACTGGGAATCGTCCAGTGGCGGAAATCGCCTTCAACTTTGTCGTAGCCTGTAATTGGAGCAAAGACGTTGTTAGGTGCATCTTCTGACTTCACTTCCTTAGTACGTTGTCCTTGAAAACCTACCAGTACCAGAAGAGTATCTACTAGAGATGGTGATAGCCGTTGCAGCAGATCTAGGACTCTACCTACATCTCCTACAATGTAGTCACGGGTGGGATGTTCGGCAGCGTAGAGGATGGCATCGGCAACCAGACTCGGCTGGTAGTAAGGAGGTATACCCGTGGGTTTTACTCCCAGTTTGGTTTTGACTTTGTTGTAGTAGGGAGTATTGATCACAGCAGGTAGGATACTGGTGACGCTGATAGGGATGTTTTCGTGTTGTAATTCGACGCGCAGAGATTCGAGAAAGCCTTCTAAGCCGTGCTTAGCTGACGAATAAGGACTTTGCAAAGGGAGCGATCGCCTGCCTTCCACTGAGGAAATGTGAATCAGCGCCCCCCGTCCTTCTTGCTTTAAATATGGTAGAGCTGCCATTGCGCCATACACTTGTCCCATCAATACAACGTCAATGACACGTTTGAATTCTTCTGGCGTAATTTGTTCAAACGGGGCAAGAATACCTGTAGCAGCCGCATGAACCCAAGTATCGAGTCTGCCGTAGGTTGCTACTGCTTTATCTGCGATCGCTTTGACTTGTTGAAAGTCGCTAACATCCGCCAGAATATAAGTCGCCTCCCCTTTTGCCGCTTCGATTTCTTCTACTAAGGAGAGCAACCCTGGTTCGCTACGGGCTGCCACGATAACTTTTGCACCTTTTGCAGCAAACTTTAATGCTGTTTCTCTTCCAATTCCACTAGATGCACCAACAATTGCCACAACTTGTTGCGCGATCGGCTTGAGTTTTGTCACTGTGTCTCCTTTATATGACTCGTTTTTCCGCTCAAATCCATCGAAGCTAGGAAAAATATCGAGTTTAAATTATTAATTTTGAACTTTTATTAATTAATGTAATTAAGTTCGAGAAGTGAGACATCAGCCGAAAGATTGGTTGCGATCGACCGTTATTCAAACTCTTGAGAATGCATTAACTTTCTGACATCACTCTAAGGGAGTAAATATTGTATTTTATATTTAATAAATCTATTTAAAGAACGACTTCCAACTTTTTATTTAACCTTCTGCTCTAATGAGAACTCTGTCATTTTCGCATTAAATAATTTTGCTTTGTTTATCGTTTTGTATTTTACTATTTTCAAGCAGCACGTAATAGTGTAGTTGCGCTATTGATATTGCATAAGATCCCGCTCAAAATTTACTTTATTTTAATAAAAATTTTCGTTTGGATGCCCAGATGGGGCATTGTTTTTTCTCAATAAAAAAAGTTTACTGAAACTATCTAATGATTACTGATTTCTTACTCGATACCTGTGCAGATGTTCAAGTATTTTCGCAGTAAGAATTAGTAATTCATGAATTACTAAATGAGGAAGCGATTGTGAGGAAATATCTCAGTAAATTGATGCTGGCTCTGACAATTTTACCATTAATTAGTCAGCCAGTTTTCGCCCACGTTGTCTGGGTAATCAAGGGCGAAAAGCAAGGAGAGTATGAAGTTTTATACGGGCATCCAGAGGAGGATAAACCAGAAGCATACGATTCAATCAAATTTCAAGAAGCTACAGCTTACAATAGTTATGGATTTCCTCAACCGCTAGAAGTTAAAAGAAAATTTGAAGGCGTAACCCTAGTTTCCCCAGGAGATATTGCTGTCATTACTGCCGTCAATAACAATGGTTACTTCATTGTTTCTAATGACGATGAATACACAAATGTTTTCCGACCAGATGCTTTAGCAGCTAACAACGAAGCGACTGAAGTTACTCACACATACAAATACACCAAATCTTTTTTCCAGCCTACGGGTTTAGCCACCCAACCATTTGGAATGAAAATGGAAATTGTACCTTTACAAGATCCGTTTGATGTTGGTGCAGGTAGCTCGTTGCGCGTGCAAGTCTTGTTTGAAGGCAAACCCGTAACAGATGTAACTGTAGAATATGAAGGGAAAGAAGTACCGGTAAACGATCGCGGTATTGCTACAATTACTCTGACACAGAAAGACATACAAATTGTGGAAGCAGAGTATAGAGTTCCTTCTACCGACGATCCAGCTACCGATGAAATTGCTTACGCTGCCTCGCTAGCAATTCAGAAGAAATAAATAGAGTGGTGGGCAATGCCCACCCTACGCTTGAACTTTACTTCTAAAATCTTGTGCGATCGCAAGTTATTTATACAAATACAATATTTCTCATTTCTATAGTATAAAACAGTAAATAGAGGGTTATTGGTTGTCAGTTAATGATTATTAGTCATCGATAACTGATAACTGATAACTGATAACTGATAAATGTTCTATGCGAGCAATGATACTAGAGGCACAGGGTAAACTGCTACGAGTAGCAGAACTACCAATACCACAGCCTAATTCGCAACAAGTACTGATTCGGGTTCGGGCTTGCGGTGTCTGTCGCACTGACTTGCATATCGTTGATGGAGAATTAACCCAACCCAAACTTCCCCTCATACTGGGACATCAAATTGTTGGTACCGTTGCTGCTGTAGGGGAACAGGTGC
Organism: Chroococcidiopsis cubana SAG 39.79; assembly: GCF_003991895.1. NCBI lineage: Bacteria > Bacillati > Cyanobacteriota > Cyanophyceae > Chroococcidiopsidales > Chroococcidiopsidaceae > Chroococcidiopsis > Chroococcidiopsis cubana. The sequence continues at coordinate 4,598 of NZ_RSCK01000159.1, read as the reverse complement.
AACAATTTCAAATAGGTAATCGCGTCGGCGTTCCGTGGCTAGGGCATACTTGCAACTGCTGTCGTTATTGCCTGAGTGGACGCGAAAACTTATGCGACTACGCCCAGTTTACGGGATATCAAATCGATGGTGGTTATGCCGAATATGCTGTAGCCGATGCCCAATTCTGCTTTCCCATTCCTGAAGGCTATCCCGACTTGCAAGCTGCACCGCTGTTGTGTGCCGGACTCATCGGTTATCGCTCCTATAAAATGGCAGAGGACGCAGAAAAAATTGGTTTTTATGGTTTTGGTGCAGCCGCCCATATTTTGATTCAACTCGCTCGCTACCAAGGGCGAGAAGTGTATGCTTTTACTCGTGCGGGAGACGTAAAAGGGCAGGAATTTGCTCTAAATTTAGGTGCTGTCTGGGCTGGATGTTCAGAAGATTTACCACCAGTCCCTTTAGATGCAGCAATTATTTTTGCCCCGATTGGTTCTTTGGTTCCGACTGCTTTACGTGCGGTGGTTAAGGGGGGTGTGGTTGTCTGTGCGGGAATTCACATGAGTAATATTCCTGCCTTTCCTTACGAAATTTTATGGGAAGAAAGAGTATTGCGATCGGTTGCTAATTTGACGCGCCGTGATGGGGAAGAATTTCTGGCTTTAGCTCCTCGAGTTCCAATTCGTACTGAAGTCCAGCCTTTTCCCTTAGTGCAAGCAAATGAAGCCTTAGATGCGCTGCGTAGCGGCAAAATTAACGGAGCTGCTGTAATTGTAGTGGAATAACAGTTTTGACGGCAAACACACCCAACCGATTACGGTTCACCCTATAACCACCAAGCCTTGAGTTCACTACATTAGACACAGTGAAAGCATACAGCAGCTATGTTAGGGGTTGAACAGTGGCAAACGGCATGACAAGCTACAAGCGCAAGCGACAAGCTCGATCGCAAATCAACCGTCCTTACACTTGTTCGGCAAACCACCCTTCATCAAGTAGCTACCCACAATCAGTATATAGATCAGTACAAAAAGACAAAAACATTGTATTGAAGCTGGAGCGCTGCTAGTTCAACTTTTAGCTGTAGTGTATTCAATCGTTTTTAGTAGTTAGTGTTAGGGAGCCAGAACCTCCGATGGCAAAAGTAGTTGGAATTGACTTAGGTACGACAAACTCTTGCGTGGCAGTGATGGAAGGTGGTAAGCCTACTGTAATTGCCAACGCTGAGGGATTTCGCACAACGCCTTCTGTAGTAGCTTATGCCAAGAATGGCGATCGCTTGGTGGGTCAAATCGCCAAGCGTCAAGCGGTGATGAACCCAGAGAATACTTTTTACTCTGTCAAGCGTTTCATCGGACGCAAACATGAGGAAGTCACCCACGAAACCACTGAAGTATCCTACAAAGTCTTGCGGGATAGCAGTGGTAATGTCAAACTCGATTGTCCTGCGGCTGGTAAGCAGTTTGCTCCAGAAGAAATTTCCGCTCAAGTCCTGCGCAAGCTGGTAGAAGATGCTAGCAAGTATCTCGGCGAAACGGTGACTCAAGCGGTTATCACCGTACCTGCTTACTTCAACGACTCTCAGCGTCAAGCTACCAAAGACGCTGGTAAAATTGCTGGGATCGAAGTACTGCGGATTATCAACGAGCCTACTGCTGCTTCGCTTGCCTACGGATTTGACAAAAAGAGCAACGAAACTATCCTCGTATTTGACTTAGGTGGTGGTACGTTTGACGTATCGATTCTAGAAGTAGGCGATGGCGTATTTGAAGTACTAGCCACTTCTGGAGACACGCACTTGGGTGGTGACGACTTTGACAAGAAAATCGTTGACTACCTAGCTGAAGAATTTAGAAGATCTGAAGGCATCGACCTGCGTAAAGACAGACAAGCACTACAACGCTTAACCGAAGCCGCAGAAAAAGCCAAGATCGAGCTATCTAGCGTCACTCAAGCAGAAATCAACCTGCCATTTATCACCGCAACCCAGGATGGTCCAAAACACCTGGATATGACGCTCACCCGTGCTAAGTTTGAAGAACTCTGTTCTGACCTGATTGATCGCTGTCGCGTTCCTGTAGAAAATGCGATGCGCGATGCCAAGCTAGACAAGAGTGCTATCAATGAAGTTGTCTTAGTTGGTGGTTCTACCCGTATTCCTGCCGTACAAGAAGTTGTCAAGCGGGTTTTGGGTAGAGATCCTAACCAAAGCGTCAACCCTGATGAAGTGGTAGCAGTTGGTGCAGCGATCCAAGCTGGCGTACTAGCAGGCGACGTTACAGGCATTCTGTTGCTCGACGTATCGCCGCTGTCGCTGGGTGTAGAAACCCTTGGTGGTGTAATGACAAGGATTATTCCTCGCAACACCACGATTCCTACCAAGAAATCAGAAGTCTTCTCCACCGCTGTAGACGGTCAAACGAATGTAGAAATTCACGTTCTACAAGGCGAACGGGAGATGTCCAGCGATAACAAGAGCTTGGGAACCTTCCGCTTAGATGGCATTCCTCCCGCACCCCGTGGCGTACCCCAAATCGAAGTTACTTTCGATATCGACGCTAACGGTATCCTCAACGTGACTGCAAAGGATAAGGGTAGCGGTAAGGAGCAGTCAATCAGCATCACTGGCGCTTCTACTCTCGATAAGAATGAAGTCGAGCGCATGGTGACAGAAGCTGAAAGAAACGCTTCGACAGATAAAGAACGCCGCGAGAAAGTCGATCGCAAGAACCAAGCTGACTCTCTGTTATACCAAGCCGAGAAGCAGTTGAAAGACTTGGGTGATAAAGTCCCAGCGAGCGATCGCACTAAGGTTGAAGGTTTAATCAAAGACCTGCGGGAAGCCGTCAGCAAAGAAGATGACGAAGCGATCCAACGGGTAATGCCAGAACTACAACAAACACTCTACGCGATCGGTACTAACCTCTATCAACAAGCTGGTGGTGCTGCGCCTGGTGGAGCCAATCCTGGTGCTGGCGACGGTGGTTCTACCTCCGCACCTGGTGGCGACGACGTAATCGACGCTGACTTCACTGAAAGCAAGTAAACAAGTCAAAAGTTAAAAGTCAAAAGTCAAAATAATCGATCGTCCCCATACTAGTATCGAGCTAGGTGGGGATTTTTTCTATTTTGGTAATTGGTAATTGGTAGTTGTTGGTCACCGATAACTGATAATTGATAACTGGTCACTGGTCACTGTTATGTCTTACCCTCAAGCACCTTGGACGCTTCAAGGCTACGCCTATCAAACTCTGCAACTTCTGGAGTGCGATCGCGTGCGTCCCCTAATTCCTTCAGAATTAAATCTTGTTTCTGTCTTTCCTGGAAAAACCGTTGGCGGTGTCTATTTATCTAACTATGGTGCTGGTTCCGTGCTGGAATACAGCGAGTTAATCGTTGTTGCTGGTTTTGTCAGCTATGGTGGAGAAATTGGCGGTTGGGTTTCTCACATTTATGTAGATAACCCTGATTCTGTAGCGGGTGGTCGCGAGATTTGGGGATTACCAAAGGAAATAGCTGATTTTACCTGGACAGACCGTAACGCGACTGTGAGGCAAGGCGATCGCATTCTTTGCTGTTTGAAGTACCATCAGCAGAACTTTGGTCTGCCAATACCCTTGGGTGCATCTAGCTTTAGTAGTCTAAACTCTAATCTACTCCTGTTTCCCGCTCAATTAAAGGCTCGTTTAGGATTAGTGAGTTCCCAATTAGAAATTCCCCCAGAAAGTCCTTTTGGGGGATTAAATCTCGGTCAACCTTGGTTGACAGTTCATGCTGACCAAATGGAATTGACAGTTGGTCAGCCTTCTATCGTGGGGCAAAGAGATTTAGAATTTAACGTAGTGTGACGAGAGATAACATGTAAAGACGCGAGATTTTGCGTCTTTACATGGAGCATTAATAATCGTATCGGCTGAAACTCTTCCTGTCTACTGCTTCATTTTTCTTAAGCAGTATTCTTTTATCAGTTCGGGAATAAATCGGAATTATCTTTGTAAAATTTTGTGTTTTTGCCTGCTCTTGTTTGGTTGCCAAAAGTGTTTCAACTTTTAGCAAAACTTCATCTAAATCTATTGGCTTGCGAATGAAGCCGTCAATTTTGACCTTTCTTGGGTCTAATTGGGGCAAAGTGTCATAAGCCGTAACTAGCACGATCGAGACTGAAGGTTGATTTTGCGAGATCCACTGCGCGACTTCATATCCATCGATGTTTGGCATCATTACATCTAATAAAACCAAATCTGGTGGATTTGCTTCGATTTTTGCAATGGCTTTATATCCACAGTCTGTGGTATCAACCTCATACCCCTCTGCTTCTAATATTGTTGCCAAAAGCAAACAGTTGTCGAGCAAGTCATCGACAATCAGAACTTGCTTTTTTCTAGAATCAAGCTGGCAGAATAGGTCTTTCATAATTTTAATGATGTGCAATTGATGCTTTCACTGCACTGTCTTCCCTATTTTGCCTGCTCGGATAAACCGATCGCCTCCCGCTAGGGAAATACTCTAGATTGTTTAGCAAGTCAAAAGTTAAAAGTTAGGCAGCTTGTAAAAATAACTTAAGCAACTTTTAAAGGACTAAGTTATGATTTTAGAGCAGCATTGAGATTGAAACG
>NZ_RSCK01000158.1:0-8217 GCF_003991895.1 Chroococcidiopsis cubana SAG 39.79 | reverse complement strand
TTTTTATATTTTTAGCTGGGTAGCTTGTTAACTCAGTACTGCTGAGTCATTTTGTCATTGGTTAGTCTAAACTCCAGTAATCCGCAAGCGGGGACGAGATTTAATCATTCATCCAGAGGTAGAACTATACATGGCACAGATGGCTTAGGAAGAGACTTGTCACGAGTTGGGTAAGCGGGTGGAGAGGATGGTACGAAAGGGAGTGTTTTCCCAGAAGATCGGGCAAAATCTATTAACTGAGGCGATCGCTTTAGCTGATTCTACTTTTGGTTTGCAATTATTCAGGCTATGGCATTTTGATAGAACGCTTGCATTTGAGCAAACCATTGCTGGCGTGATTCAGCCCAGGTATAAAACATATGTCCCCCTGGATAATGTTTCAACGTCAGATTGCTACGAATTTCAGAATTGAGTTTCATCTGGCTGACTAAATGGTTGGAGGCAAAATAAGGCGTAACCAAGTCAAATATTCCATGCGAGATCGACACCTGCATATATGGATTGAGCGTCATTCCCACCCGCAGGTCATCCACCGATCCTTGAAATCCTTGTTTCCAATCACCTTTGAAATCAAATTGCCAAGCTTTGAGCGTTTCTAAATTCAGCAGACGGTAGGTTAAATCAGTTTCCACACCTAAAGTCTGCCGCAAATGACTGTTAATTGCTCCTGTAAACAGTCGATCTAAGCCATCTAGCGTTGGGTCAGTGCCTTCGTAGGTCATGCGATCGGGAAACGGATCGATCGCCGTAATTGAAGCATCGTACAACCCGACGATTCTCTGGCGATCGCGCAACAGTTCCCTCGCAAAGACTTCGATTCTAATTCGTCCACCCAGCCGTTCGACAACCGACAGTGGTATTCCAGTTAATCCAGCCAACTGCTGATAAATCGCCTGACGCTCATCTTCAGGAAACGCCTCTCCCATTGCTAGCATTGGGATTAGACTTTGACGGGCAAATTGTTCGGCAGCAGCTATATGAGCTGGCAAATCTCCTCTTTGCCCAGCCCATTGCGCGCGATCGTGATGCGCTGCGGCGGCTGCTAGCGAGGGTAATACTGTTGCCCAAGTCGTCAGGTTATAATCGTTTGCTTCTAGCAGGCTAAATTCTAAAGCTGGCGAGATCAAAATCGCACCAGAAAGACCAACGCCAAATTCTTGTTGCAGCTGGCGAGCTAACTTAGCCACGCGAAAACCGCCATAACTCTCACCTGCAATGAAGATGGGAGACAGCCAGCGGTGGTGGCGCGACAGAAACCGCACGATAAACTCGCCGATCGCTTTCAAGTCTCGCTCGACACCCCAAAATTGAGTTTCTTTGGATGAGTCTGGCTCGTTAGAATTAGATTTCTCATTCTTCTGCTCTGGAGTTTCTTTCTCTGGTGGCAAAACGCGGCTGAAGCCCGTACCGATCGGATCGATAAAGACTAAATCCGTAAAGGCTCAACCAACTTTCAGTATTTTCTACCACTCGCACGGGTGGCTTTGGCAAACTACCGCGATCGCTAAAAGAGAGGCGTTTGGGACCTAGCGCCCCCATGTGCAAATAAGCAGAAGCAGCTCCAGGTCCACCGTTGAAAACAAAAGTTAGCGGTCGTGGCGAGGCGGCATCGGTCTTCACGAGATACGCCACATGAAACATTTGGGCGATCGGTTTTTCTCGCTCGAATAACGTTTGCCACTGAGCCAAAGCTGTGTAGCTTATCTGTTGCGATGGCAGCGATAGTGTATGCTCGGTCTGACTGGATTGATGATTTACTGGTAGGTTAGATGTGTCGGACATATCAGGTGGCGATCGCATTGCACACATCACATGGTAGGCGATCGCGCGATCGTGAGTGAAAGATTTATCAGATGGAGAACGATCGTGTTGGCTCAATTACCGAATCCCATTACTAGTCCTGCTTGGTGGCAACTGATGAATTGGATTGCCGACCCAATTGGGTTTCAGGACAAATGCAGTCAAAAATATGGAGACATATTTACCATGCATCTGAGCGGCATCGGCTCTTATGTAGTCATTGGTAATCCGCAAGCAATTGGGGAAATCTTCAACCAAGATGCCAAATTTGATGTCGGTCGTGGCAATGCAATTGCAGAACCTTTAGTCGGGCGCAATTCACTCATGTTAGTCGATGGCGATCGTCATCGACGAGAACGAAAATTGTTAATGCCTCCTTTTCATGGCGAAAGACTACAAACTTACGCCAAACAAATCTGTCTGATTACCAAACAGATTGCTAGCTCCTGGCAAGTCGGTCAATCTTTTGTAGCTCGGACTACCATGCAAAAGATCAGCCTAGAGGTAATTCTACAAGTCGTTTTTGGCTTGAGTGAAGGAGAACGCTATCAACAACTAAAGCCCCTACTCACAGAATGGCTGGACATGACTGATTCTCCCCTCAAATCCAGCATGTTATTTTTACAGTTTTTACAAAAAGATTGGGGTGCATGGAGTCCTTGGGGGCAGATGAAACAGCGACAACATCACGTTCGCGCTTTGCTGCAAGCAGAAATTGAGGAGAGAAGAGCCAAAGATATCAAAGGGCGTGATGTCCTCAGTCTGATGATGGCAGCACGAGATGAAAACGGACAAGCAATGACCGATGAGGAATTAAAAGACGAACTACTGACGATTTTATTTGCTGGGCATGAAACCACAGCAACAACGCTGGCTTGGGCTTTATATCAAATTCATCAACACCCAGATGTCCGCGATCGGTTGCTGCACGAACTAGATAGTTTAGGGGAATTAGCCCCAATGAAAATTGCTCAACTGCCTTACCTGAGTGCAGTTTGTCAAGAAACACTGCGGATGTATCCGGTGATTCCCGTCATTTTTCCCCGCATTACTAAATCGCCAACGAAAATTGCCGGATATTTATTTGAAGCCCAAACAGCCTTAATGCCAAGTATTTATTTAGTGCATTATCGGGAAGACTTGTATCCCAACGCTAAACAATTTCAGCCAGAGCGGTTTCTAGAGCGCCAGTATTCTCCTTCGGAATATCTTCCTTTTGGTGGTGGCAGTCGGCGATGTTTGGGATACGCTTTAGCTGGGTTAGAAATGAAATTGGTCTTGGCGACGATTTTATCCAAGTATCAACTTGCCTTAGTAGAAGATAAACCCGTGCAAATACAACGTCGTGGGTTTACGCTTGCTCCTCAAGGTGGGGTAAGTATGGTAGTGAGTGCAAAATCTATTTAGAGTCACGGATAAGCATTGATGGTATCCCGCAGGCTTTTGTCTTGTAAGTTGACTCCAATACCTTCAAGTGCTGTAATGTGCTGGGCAAACAACTCTAGCTTAGATTCATCTAAATCTACGTCAGGTAGCAGTGAATCTCGAATTTTCTCTCCTCGTGACTTGGGATGGTAGACTTGCCGAACAGCGCGAGAGATTTCTTTCATTAAAAACTCGTCGGTGAGTGGACGTATGAGGTTGAGGTCAAGATGGGAGCGGATCGACCTGTCGAAAGATCGACGGGAACTGAAAGCGTGCGATCGCGATCGCAGACTCTAGGTTTTGGCTGAAGGAGAGGGCGAGATGCTTGGCTGCGGTCGCACTACCACTTTGATGACGCTCGGCTACGACCCGCAGAAGCAGCGGTACGTGAGGACGTGGATCGGGTCGATGATGACATACCTCTGGGTGTAGGACGGTGGCGAACTGGACTTGGCTGAGACGGTGCTAAGGCTCAATTCTGAGGGACCTGCTATAGACAACCGTTGCGGCTCGATTGCTTCCATTTCGGCTAACAAACGAGTGGCAGCACCGACAGAGTGTTTGAGAAGATGACAGTGAGTATCCATACTCGCTTGTTGATATTCAACACTGCGAGGATGCACGGCTAATGCAACTTTACTTAGATACTGCGTCGCGTGGTAAAAATCTAATACCTGGCTGTGGGTGAGTGGCACAAGACACGTCCAATTCTCTGGTGCGCCATCGGCTAACCCTTGATAATGAGCATGGAGATATAATCGCTTTACCTGTTCGACTTCTCGTTGCATCCGTAAAAAAAATGTCTCTCGCCCATGTTCCGGTGCGGCAGCCATATAGGTGGTGTGTTGACGTTCTCCTAAAGCATGGAAATTTTCATAACCTAGCCAACTGCCAAAGATAGTCATTCCTAATAACCCAGACCCAGCCAGCCAAGGAATTGCTTTTTGATAGCGATTTTGTTCTTTTGGCACGGTTTTAGCGAATATAAGCTATGGGGGTGAATTATCGAGCGCACGTTCGGCTGGCACAATAGTTCGCTTTGACTTGTCGCGTTTTCGCAAGCGCCACATGATAAAACCCGTAACTAATAGGATGGTAGGAGATAAACCAACGAACAGATAGAGAATACGAGAGGGTAAACCGGCAAAAGTGCCAAAGTGTATGGGTACGAATGAGTCAAATATTCGATCTGCCAAAGATTTTTCCGTTGGTACGTCTACCTTCACGATCTCACCACTAAAGCGATCTATAGAAGCAGACATCACAACCTGGTTTGGTAACTCTTTTGCTATGCGAATTACGCCTTCAGGTTTGGTGGGAAAATAAATTGAGCTAATTTTACCAGGGGGCAGCGCGGCACTAGCTTTTTGTAGTAGTGCTTCTGTAAGCTGTATGGGGGCTTTACCTGCGGCTTTAGAGACGAGTTCTACTTCTTTGGGTGGCTGTGGACTGAAGGTGAGTGCATAAATGACTGGATTCATCCATGTAGCAAAGTTCCAGATAAACCCTGTCAACATTGCCATTGCCAGAAAGATAGCTGCAATAATGCCAACAACTTTGTGTAAATCGTAATTTAGCCTTTTGGTGGTGGCATTCCACTTAATTTTGAATCCAGTTGCCAATTTGCGCCAACCAGACCAAAGCACAATCCCTGTCACGCAAAGAATTGTCGCCAGTAACCCAACAATGCCAGCCACATAAGCACCCCACTCACCACCTAGCAGGTTGATGTGGATATTGTACAAGAAATCGTTATAACCATTGTCCTGCGGACTGCCGATAATTGCTCCGGTATAGGGATTAATGTGGGCAGTCGTCCATTTATCTCCTGCTGCCCACCACCATGCCGTGACGGGTTGAGTAAGTTCTTTGGGTATTGTCAGGCTTTCGAGAGTCAGTTTGGGAAACATAGCTTGCGCTTTAGTTACGAGGGTGGCGATCGCCAGACGTTCTTGATCTGGGGCGATCGCTACTTGTCCTGCAAGCAGAGAAGTTTGCCACTCATCCAAAATCAACAAACTACCAGTCATGCCGATCGCCGCTGCTAGAATACCGATTGCTAACCCAATGTAACGGTGGGCGGTAAATACAACATCTCGAATTCGTTTTGTTTTCATTCCCAAATTCTCCGCCTTCAAGCTAAACAAGCTCACCTATTTCGGTTAAATGCCTTACTGACTCATGCTCTAATTACCAACTAATTGAGTAAGTCAAACTAACTCGCCTACCCCTTTCTAAGGCTATATCTTCATCAGGAGCTGTCAGAGATTGAGTTGGGAACGCAGAATACTCTTCATTTAATAAATTCTCCACACTTAAAGACAGCGTTCCCTCACCTAAACTTAAAGTGCTAATCAAATCGAGAGTCGCATAATCATCTACAGAGCCTTGGTCTAACCCCGATTCAAAACCGCGATCGCGATCGCCAGAATAGAGAATTTGTAACCGATTGCGCCAGTTTGGTGTTGTCTGATGTTCCACGTATGCAGTTAGCTTCCAAGGATTTACACTAATCGAATCAGCAGCAATAAATTCGCCATTTTCATCTTCAAATTCTCCCTCAGTCCAATTTCCACCAACACCAAGTTTCCATGTCTCTGCTACTTGCCAATCTACTGCTGCTTCTATACCGTAGCGGCGTTCTGGAGCGCGGATCGTTTCAAATACATCTTCAGCAACTTCTTGAAAAAACGAACCTAACTCGGAAGAAGAATAAAAAGCTGCTAAATAAGCTTGTAAATTTTGCCATTGTCCGCGTACGCCAATTTCGTAGCTATCAACAATTTGAGGTTGAATGTCTTCAAGCGAACGATCGACCGAGCTACCATCAGGTAAATTATTCAGCACAAAAAATCCAGGAATAGAAAAACCTTGGGAAAAGCTGGCAAACAGACTAATATTATCAGTCGCTTTGAAATTTGCACCAATGTTAAAAACAGTCGCATCAAAACTCGGATTACCACCTTGGATATTATTACCTTCAAAGGTTGTGTAATCACCAACGTTTAATTGAGCAAATTCTTGACGAATACCGCCCAGAACCGAAAAATTATCTGTCACATCCCACTTGATTTGAGCAAACAAACCAAGCTGGCTGAGGTCAAAAGAAGGTTCGGCAAATTCATCGCTAACTTGGAGAATATTTCCGCCACTTGCGTCATATACTTCAGAATCAAAAAATAAGTATGAAGAACGATTATCTTCATGCTTATAATCTGCCCCTACCAGCAACTTTGCGCTTTGAAACAAGGATGTTTCTAGTTGTAAATTACTGTTGAATACTTCTCCTTCAGTCATAAATCTAGCTACTCTTTCAAAGAAAGCATCTTCAGCTCCTCGATCGTCAAACGCAAGCGTATTTTCTCTAATTTTTAGATAAGAAAACTGAGCTTGTAACCTGTTGTTTCCTAAAAAAGCTCTATTGTCGTAAGCTACGCTAGCAATAGTATTTTGATTGCCAGGATCTCTAGAGTCAACGTAATCTTGATTGACTCTCAATGCCTGAATTTTTTGTCTACCTGGAATCTCTCTAGTAGTCGGATCGGTAATGTAATTAATTTCTCGGCGATCGCTGGCATGATTAACAGAGAACTGTAAACGTTGTTCTTCTCCTAAAGCGATCCCCAACTTACCTAAAAGATTCAGACGTTCTGAACCTGCAAAAGTAGAATTTTCTTGGCGAATAATATCGCCTTGTGGGTCGTAAAATTGATTGTTAAATTGGGTTGCCAAATTCAAGTTGTAGTCAAAAATACCTTCTGTGCCAGCAATGCCATAACCCAACTCGTAAGCAAAGCTATCTCCTTCTAAATTTCCTAAAGCAGCAGAAACACCTAATCTAGCTGTCGATTCAAATCCTTCGATTGGTTGGCGAGTAATAATATTCACGACACCGCCACTACCACCAGCACCATAAATTCCCGTCGCACCATTGACCACTTCAATTCGTTCGACAGTGTTAGGATCGATGCTGGTCAATCCTGTGATGTTAGAAACATTAGAACCTAGAGGCACTCCATCCACTAAAATCTGCGGAGTTCGACCTCTTAAATTAGCATTAAATCGATCTGTATAATCAGGTGCGCCGTACCCTGGAACGGTATAGTTGAGGATGTCCTGTAAACTGTTATTTCCTGTAGCTTGTGCTTCAATCTCTTCTCGGTTAATTACTGTTACTGTACGCGGTAAATCTTCAACTCGTTCTTCCGTGCGAGTAGCAGTAACGACAACTTCCATTTCTGATTCTTCGGTTTGAGCAGTTGCTTGTGGAGTAACGCTCAACACCAAATCTTGCTGACTAGGGACTACCTCGGCATTTGGTGCTTGTTTGCTTCCTGTGATGGTTACTCGAATGCTACTAGCATTCAAAGGTTTGACTGTTACTTGTGCAATCTCTGCGGTGGGATTAGTTGCGGTGAATTCTTGTCGATCTGGTAGAGCCAAGACTGCATTTGGTATGTCAAGCGCTAAATTATTTTCAGATTGCGAAATTAATGGTTGCAATTTTTGCCCTGAAGGGGTGACGAGAATAACTTGTAACCCTTGTGTAGTGGGATTGAGTTTCACTCCTGTAACTTGAGTTATCGTACTATTTTCTTGCTCTTGAGCCAAAAGTTCCTTGGCACTGAAAGAAACAGGTGGTAATTCTTCAATCGTTTTTACTTGAGCAAAAACAGGTTCTATCCATAACGGCATCACAGCAGCTAAACCAACCCAAAAAGCGATCGCTTTCCATCCCACCTTCACACTCTTCATCGACACACTCCAACCAGGGCTTATAGAGAAATCTTGGCAATTATTTCAAGTGGAGATAGTCTACGTGAATTCTGAAGGTTAGTCTATCCCTGGAGGAGCAATTTCGATCCCTACAGGAGGAGTTTTGCACTCCTTAGGCGATCGCTACAAAATAATCCAACCTGTAAATAATCCGTTGATTAGGCAGCCAGAGCGGGGAACCACAACTGCTGCCACTGACCGTTTAGTTCAGCCACT